>DDOT01000015.1:0-18015 GCA_002341815.1 Thiobacillus sp. UBA2487
CGACTGTTGATGCTGCCCATTGCCGATGAGCGCCGGATGTCCTTCGATTTGAAAACACCTGACGCCACAACGCGCAAGGCCATCGCTGAGCTTGATGGCGGGAAAGGCAAGTGTTTCGCCAGCGTTGATGACCTGATGGCTGACTTGCGTGCGGACGATTGACCGCGCCTCAGCCTTCAAAGATAATCACCCCTTATTTTTGCAGTCTACACCATGACCAACCTGCCTTTAGCCAGCCTGGGTAAACGACTGGCCTCAATACTATACGAAACCTTACTGGTGTTGGCGCTGTTGTTTGTCGCCGATTATGTGTTTATCGCGCTCACCCAAAATATTCACCCCGCCCATCGCTGGCTGCAATGGTGGCTGTTGGGCGTCATGGCGGTTTATTTTAGCTGGAGTTGGTCACATGGCCAAACCTTGGCCATGAAAACCTGGCGAATTCGGGTCATTCGTCAAGACGGCCATGCACTGAGTGTTGGGCAAGCCCTGCTGCGTTTCAGCTTGGCGTGCAGCCTGCTTGGGATTAGCCAGTTGTGGGTGCTTATCGACCGTGAGCATTTGTTTTTACACGACCGGCTGGCAGGAACCCGTTTGGTGACGTCGAGCTAACCGCCAACATGGAAAGTACAAATCAAGGTTGCTTTTGGCAAATGATCACTCTGCTTTTTCCAGATAAAACAGCATTGCCAATCCGATCAGCAAAAACACCATGGTGGGCACCGATACACTCACCCAAGGTTTCCAGTCGTTCAACAGACCAATATACGCAAACAACCGGTTTAGCAGGTGAAAACCAAGTCCGGTCATAATACCGACAAACACACGCACCCCCACGCCACCTGCACGGGGTCGATGCCAGGCAAACGGCAAGGCCAACAGCAGCATTACCGGTGCTGCCAGCGGATAAAACAGCTTGCTCCACAAGGCAATCTCATAACGTTCAGCCGGTTGATGATTGGCGTTCAGGTGCCCGACATACGCCCACAAATCTTCCACCGACATTTTTTCCGGGGCCACCAACAGCACGTTCATCACCGCCGGCGTGAGTGCTGACTGCCAAACCATCGCCGGTTGGTGCTGTAACAGCACACCGGATGCCACAAAAGAGGTGATATCGATTTTTGTGAGTTGCCATGTTCCATCGTGCAAAAAATGGCCACCACCCGCACGCAATGTTTGCTGCAAACGGTCTGCCGCATCAAACACATACACACTCACATCATGTAATTCGCCATCCGGCGTAACTTCGCGCACATTGATAAATTGATGATGATCACGCACCCACAATCCCGACCGAAACGCTTGCGCAATCACTTGATGGGTGGCCTTCAGCTTGAGTTGTTCCGCGTAACGATCGGTGGCTGGCGCTACCACTTCACCAAACAAAAACGTCAGCACGCCGAAAAAAACACCGATCAACATCAACCACGCTGCCGTACGTCGCATGGAAAATCCCGAGGTAAACATCACGGTCAACTCGGAATTAGACACCATACGCGCCAACGCCAACAAACTGCCGATCAAGGCGGCTACCGGCAACAAATCATACAAATGACCGGGAATATTGAGCAGCACATAGCCCAAAATCGCGGCAAATCCGTAAGCACCTTTGCCCAACGAATCCAGTTCATTGATCAGATCAAACAAGGCAAACAGTGTGGTCAGCGCAGCAAAAACAAAAAAAGAGGCCTGCAAGACTTCGCGTGACAAATATCGAACCAGTGTCGGCATTACCACCTCAACCCGCGAATACGAATGCGCTTCCAGAACATCAGCAGCGTGATGCCTGCCATGGTGCCATGCACCGTCAACAGACCGGCCAGCATACCCATCTTCTGTTGGGCAATCCATGCCTCAACAATGCCCAGCATGTTGATGTAAATCACAAACACCAACAATGCCAGGACCAATCCAAATGAACGTCCTGCGCGCGGATTCACAAAACTTAACGGCATTGCCAACAAGGCAAGCAAGGTGGCACTGATCGGAAAACCGCAACGCCAGGCAAATTCAGACAGATTAACCGGCGTCGGTTTTTGCAATAACGCCTCGGTCGGCAGCGCGTTGGCACCAAAATCCTGATGCAAACTCATGCTGGTTTGTTCAGCGCGCATCCAATACTCACCGAACCGAAACAGTTTGTAGGCTTGCGATCCCGGCACACCTTCATAGCGGTGACCATTTTCCAGTACCAGATAGCGCTGACCATTTGGCAGTTGACGGTGCTCACCTTGAGCGGCTACCGTCACCCCTTGCTCTTGATCATCTACCGAACGCATGAAAATATTTTTTACGCGCGTGCCGTTCGCCGCCAGCGATTCTACAAAATACACTTTATCGGCACTTTTGGATTCGGTAAACATGCCAGGCGAAATCACCGCCAGTTCGTCACGCTGATCAAGCAGATGACGAAACTCATCTTTTTTGCCCAGTGCCCAGGGAATGACGGCAAAACTCATCACCGCAATCGCTAAAACAACCGGCAAGGCAAAGGCCAACACCGGACGTACCCAATCCGTCAAACCCAATCCGGCGCTTGACCACACCACCATTTCGCTTTCGCGATACTGGCGCGACAAGGTCATGATAACTGCCACAAACAATGACAGCGACAATATCAGCGGCAAAAAATTAAACAGGGCGAAACCAAGGAAGGCCAGCACGGCATTCACCGCCAGCTCACCATGCGCCGCATCCCCCAACAAACGAATGAAAAGGGTGGTGAGTGTAATGGTGATCAACACCAAAAACACGGCCAGATAATTGAACACCAGTTCACGCCAAAGTGCGCGTTGAAAGAGCATGATTTTGACTTTTGGGCAAAGACTGCAAATAATGACGGTTGGACAACGAAATAACAGAGGCCTCTTGTGGAATTCAGCATAAAAAACACCCCACCCAGCAAACAACGCGCCGCATGTTTGGCCATCGGGGTATACGATTCGGGTGAATTATCCCCCAGCGCACAGATTTTGGATACCCTGAGTGAAGGTTACCTCAACAAGATTCTGTCTGGCGGTGACATCGATGGCAAAGCCGGCAGCACCCTGCTGTTGCACCATGTGCCCGGCATCAACAGCGAACGCGTGCTGCTGGTTGGACTGGGCAGCGCCGACAAGCTGGATACCAAGGCATGGAATTCAGCACTAACCGCTTGTTTCAATGTGCTTTTCAAATCCGCCGCCAACAGCGCTGCCCTATATCTGTTTGATCAACCAATCAAACAACATGATATGGCGTTCACCATCGAACAAACCATCTTGCTGGCACGTCAATCCCTGTTTGTGGCCGGAAAACTCAAAAGCAAAGCAGAGCCGGTTGCCAAACACCTGAAAAAAATTGCACTGATCGTCGACTCCGCCGAGCAAACCGCCGCCGAAACCGCATGCCAACAAGCCTTGGCCATGGCCGATGGTGCCGATCTGGCACGCGAGCTGGGCAACCTGCCCGGAAATGTGTGCACCCCCACCTATCTTGCCAAACAAGCAGAAGCGTTAGCCAAGGAATTCGAGCTTAAATGCGACATACTGGAACGCAAAGACATGGAAAAACTGGGCATGGGCGCTTTACTGGCCGTGGCGCGCGGCAGCAGCCAACCGCCCAAGCTGATTGCCGTGCATTATCAAGGCGACAAAAAGAATACAGCTCCCGTGGTATTGGTCGGTAAAGGCATTACATTCGATGCAGGCGGCATTTCGCTCAAACCCGCCGCCGAAATGGATGAAATGAAATACGACATGAGCGGTGCTGCCAGTGTGCTGGGCACCCTGCGCGCCATCGCCACCCTTAAACTGCCGATCAATGTGGTGGGCGTCATTCCGAGCTGCGAAAACCTGCCCGATGGTCAAGCCGTTAAACCGGGCGATATTGTGACATCCATGTCCGGCCAAACCATCGAAATTCTCAACACCGATGCCGAAGGTCGCCTGATTTTGTGCGATGCCTTAACCTGGGTTGACAAATTCAAACCTGACGTGGTGGTGGATATAGCCACCCTGACCGGCGCTTGCGTGATTGCGCTGGGCCACCAGGCCACCGGCTTGCTGGCCAACGATGACGCACTGGCCGATGAATTACTCACCGCAGGGCAGCAAACCCACGACCGCGCATGGCGCCTGCCCTTGTGGGACGACTACCAAAGCCAGCTCGACAGCAACTTTGCCGATATCGGCAATATCGGTGGTCGACCGGCCGGCACTATCACCGCGGCCTGCTTCTTGTCGCGCTTTACCAAAGACTACCGTTGGGCGCACCTGGATATTGCCGGAACGGCTTGGAAATCGGGTAAAGAAAAAGGCAGTACCGGACGTCCCGTGCCCTTGTTAACCCGATTCCTGATCAATCGGGCGGGCGCGTGACCCGATAAGGCAACAAAATGACGCGGGTAGATTTTTATTCGAATGCAAGCGACAAACTGCGATTGGCACGCCAGATTGCCCACAAAGCCTGGCGTTCCGGTATGCAGGTGCTGATTTACAGCCCTGACGCCGCTTTGCTGGAACAACTGGATCAGCTATGGTGGCACGATCCACCCGATGCTTTCCTGCCGCATGCCCGCGCCAGCGCCAGCCATGCGGCCCTTACCCCAATCGTGCTGGCGGAGGACATCGGTCAACTGCCGCACTGTGGCGCACTGATCAACCTGGGAGATGATCCCCCCGGGTTTTTTAGCCGGTTTGAGCGCATGATCGAAATCGTCGGACTGGATGCACCCGACAAAGATGCTGCGCGCCAACGCTGGCGCTTTTACCATAGCCGAGGCTACCCATTGCACAACCATGATATGGCAGGCACGAAATGAGCGATCCCGTGTTCGACAAAATGCAGCAACTCATGGGCAAATACCAAGGCGCTAGCGCCCAGAACGACCCCCTTCCCGGCGAGCCGCCGGTTTTAACGGAGATCGTTCGACTAGGCTCAGCGGTACAGCACGCGCAACCTGCTTCCGCCGGCCTTCACAGCCATGCATCATCAATGGCTGCACAAATTGCACGCGACATTGAACCCCGTCTGCAACAAGAATTCGATACCCTGCTAAGCGCACAAATCAATCAAGCCGTACAACTGGCTGTTGCCAACACCCTGCCGATTCTGCATGAACGGCTGACGAAACTGATTCGCGACAGCGTCGAGTCAGCACTTAAAACGCGGTAATCCTGCTGCCAATGTACGCTGCCGACCGTAAGATCGGGCTAAACGCCAAGGTTTTATACTGGCGTTGTACTGGTTACGGCACAAGTGGATAGCGTATAATTCACTATTTGAATCACACGCCACGCACCATGGAACTCGCCAAAAGTTTTGAACCGCACGAAATTGAAGCGCGCTGGTACACCCAATGGGAAAATGCCGGTTTTTTTCGCCCCACATTGAATGCGGAACAACCCGCGTATTGCATCATGCTACCGCCGCCCAACGTTACCGGCACCTTGCACATGGGACACGCGTTCCAACATACGTTGATGGATGCATTGATCCGCTACCACCGTATGCGCGGCCATGACACGCTATGGCAACCCGGTACCGATCATGCCGGCATCGCCACGCAAATTGTGGTTGAACGACAACTCGATGCGGCCGGGCAATCCCGTCACGACCTGGGTCGCGAGGCATTTGTTGAGCGGGTATGGCAATGGAAAGAACAATCCGGCTCGACCATCACCCGACAAATGCGTCGCATGGGCACCAGTTGCGACTGGGAGCGCGAACGGTTTACCATGGACGATGGATTGTCCAAGGCCGTTACCGAGGTTTTTGTTCGTCTGCACCGGGAAGGCTTGATCTACCGAGGCCGCCGACTGGTCAACTGGGACCCCGTTTTAGGCACTGCCGTTTCCGATCTGGAAGTAGAATCCACCGAAGAAGACGGCTTTTTGTGGCATATACTCTACAAAATTGATGGCGAAGAAGGTTTTGTCGAGGTTGCCACCACCCGTCCGGAAACCCTGTTCGGTGACGTTGCGGTGGCTGTGCATCCTGAAGACGAACGCTACCGTCACTTAATCGGCAAAACCGTGCGCATCCCGGTCGCCGAACGCAGCATCCCGGTGATCGCCGATGACTATGTCGATCCGGCATTCGGCACCGGGGTGGTTAAAATCACACCGGCACACGATTTTAACGACTGGGCGGTAGGTCAACGTCACCAGATGACACCATTGTCGATCTTTACACCAGATGCCACACTCAACGAACGTTGTCCGGCTGGTTACAGCGGATTGGACCGTTTTGTCGCGCGCAAAAAACTGGTTGGCGAGCTGGAAGCCATGCATCAACTGGCAGCCACCAAACCGCATAAACTGATGGTGCCACGCGGCGACCGCTCCAAAGCGGTCATAGAACCGCTGCTCACCGATCAATGGTTTGTGGCCATGGACAGTCTCGCCCGTCGCGGACTCGATGTGGTCAACAATGGTCAGTTACGTTTTGTACCCGATAATTGGAGCAACACCTACCGCCAGTGGCTGACCAACATTCAAGATTGGTGCATCTCGCGGCAACTGTGGTGGGGACACCGCATTCCGGCGTGGTATGATGCCGACGGACATGTGTACGTTGCCCACACCGAACAGGAAGCGGTGGCCCAGGCTGGCGGCAAGCCACTCACGCGCGACAACGACGTTCTCGACACCTGGTTTTCCTCGGCGTTGTGGCCGTTTTCCACCTTGGGCTGGCCTGACCAAACCCTCCATCTCGAACGCTTTTTGCCGGGCAATGTACTGGTCACCGGCTTTGATATCATCTTCTTCTGGGTTGCCCGCATGGTGATGATGTCGTTGCACTTTACCGGAGAAGTGCCGTTCCATGAAGTGTATGTCACCGGATTGGTGCGCGATGCCCACGGCAACAAAATGTCCAAATCCAAGGGTAACATCATCGATCCGCTCGATCTGATTGACGGCATTGATCTGGACAGCCTGGTCAAAAAGCGCACCACCGGCATGATGAACCCGAAACAGGCCGCGAGCATTGANNCCGATTATCCCAACGGCTTCACGCCGGTCGGCACCGATGCCTTACGTTTCACTTTCGCCAGCCTGGCCACCCATGGGCGTGACATCAAATTTGACCTGCAACGCGCCGACGGTTATCGTAATTTCTGTAACAAGCTGTGGAATGCCACGCGGTTTGTCCTGATGAATTGCAACCAGCAAGACACCGGACTGGACGCCCGGGCACCACTGACCTTACAAGCGGCCGATAAGTGGATTATCAGCCGTTTGCAACACACCGAAAACGAGATACAGCAAGCGTTTGCCGAATACCGCTTTGATATGGTTGCGCGCGCGATTTACGAATTTGTCTGGGACGAGTATTGCGATTGGTATCTGGAATTGGCCAAGGTACAACTGCAAACCGCTGACGCTGCAGAAGCGCGCGGCACCCGCCGCACCCTGGTTCAGGTATTGGAAACTGCCCTGCGCCTGGCGCACCCGCTGATTCCATTCATCACCGAAGAGTTGTGGCAAGCCGTCGCACCCATGGCCGGCAAAACCGGCGACAGCATCATGTTACAAGCTTTCCCGCAAGCTGAACCCGACAAAATCAACAGCGCTGCAGAGCAGCATATTCAACTGCTTAAACAGTTGGTCAACACCACTCGCGGCTTGCGCAGCGAGATGCAACTCTCTCCCGCACAAAAAGTCCCGTTGGTGGTAGCCGGTCCCAGCCATGCCATTGAGCCGCTCAAAGCCGGCATTGCTGCGCTTGCCAAACTGAGCGAGGTTACGGTGTGCGACACACTGCCCGAATCGGATGCACCGGTGGCCATCGTCGGCGAGTACCGTTTGATGCTGCAAGTAGAAATCGACCGCAACGCCGAACGCGCGCGGCTCAGCAAAGAGATCGCCCGACTCGGCGCTGAACGCAGCAAGTGCGAAACCAAACTTGGCAATGCCAGCTTCGTTGATCGCGCCCCTGCCGCTGTCGTGGCGCAAGAACAACAGCGCTTGGCACAATTTTCCGATACCTTGGCAAAATTGCAACAGCAACTGGCGCGGCTTGAATAAACGGTCAACCGGTGTGCGCCATATTTACGCATTCAATCTGACAGACAACCACATGATCAGCCAGAACAGGGGCATCCGGTGAGTGTACCCGTTTCCCATCCAGTCACACTGCCGACGGTTGATGTGGTGCCAACCGTCGGATGGTTGGACTGGTCGTGAGCAGGTTCGCATGCCAACCTCACGCACCTGCGATATTTTTTGCACCGTCATCGACAATTATGGCGATGCGGCAGTATCTGCCCGGTTGGCACGCCAACTGGTGGCCGAACATGGCTGGACGGTACGCCTGTGGCTGGATGACTGGCGTCCGTTAGCTGCTTTATGGCCAGAAGCCGATCTTCATCAACCGGTGCCGCTGGCACATGGAGTCAGCATTCATGCATGGTCGGACATGAAATTTCCCGACGACGATCCCGCCGAGGTGGTAATTTCAGCGTTTGGTTGCCGCCTGCCCAATGAATTCATGCACCGCATGGTGTCGCATACCGACCACTGGCTTAATCTGGAATACCTCAGCGCAGAGTCATGGGTGGAACACTGCCACCGATTGCCTTCGCCACACCCGCAACTGGCCTTAACGCAACATTTCTTTTTTCCCGGCTTCACGGCACAAACCGGCGGACTGTTACGTGAAGACGGCTTGCTGGCCGAACGCGACCGCTGGTTAGCCACCCCGTCTGCCCAGCAAGCATTTTGGCAACAACTCGGGGTCACCCCGCCCAGCGACGCCATCAAGGTATCGTTATTTGGTTATGCCGATGCCCCTCTCCTTGATCTGCTCAGTGCCTGGAATACGGGCGAGCAAAGCATTTGCTGCCTGTTACCCCACGACCAGCTCACCCCAACCGCTCTGGCATGGCAAGCCAAACACCCCAACGCCAAGCTACAACTGCATCCCCTACCGTTTTTAGCGCAAGCCGATTACGACCGACTACTCTGGGCGTGCGACATCAATTTTGTACGTGGCGAGGATTCTCTGGTGCGCGCCTTGTGGGCAGGCAGGCCGTTTGTCTGGCACATTTATCCGCAAGATGAGCAGGCCCACTTGGTCAAACTACAGGCATTCCTGGATTTATTGCCAGAATTACACCCGGCCATCAGCGCGCTTTATCACGCATGGAATCAGCCTCAACTGAGCGCTACCGACAGCCTGCCTTTCCTGCAACACCTTGCTGCCATTCGCACCATCTTCAGACAATTCTGCCACCAACAGCGAACATTCCCCGATCTTGCAACACAGTTGGTCAAATTTTGTGAAATCGGTTAAAATACAGCGCATTTTATCCGTCCAGCAAACAGGAACACCCAATGAAAACCGCTCAAGAACTGCGCTCCGGCAACGTATTCATGGTCAATGGCGAGCCCATGGTCGTGCAAAAAGCCGAATTCAGCAAATCCGGCCGCAATGCGTCGGTTGTTAAAATGAAAATGAAAAACCTGCTTACCGGTGCAGCGTCCGAGGCCGTTTACCGTGCCGATGACAAATTCGAAACCGTACAACTCGATTACAAAGACTGCACCTTCTCTTATTTCGCCGACCCGATGTATGTCTTCATGGATGCTGACTACAACCAGTATGAAATTGAAGCCGACAACATGGGCGATGCACTGAACTACCTGGAAGACGGCATGCCACTGGAAGTGATGTTCTACAATGGCAAAGCCATCTCGGTTGAAATGCCTACCACGGTTATCCGTGAAGTCATCTACACCGAACCCGCCGTGCGCGGTGATACCTCCGGCAAAGTACTCAAACCGGCAAAACTGCCTACGGGATTCGAAGTGCCCGTACCGGCATTCGTGGAAATTGGCGACAAGATCGAAATCGACACCCGCACCCACGAATTCCGTAAGCGCGCCTGATTCGCCTCATAACCAACCTGACGTCATCAACGCGTCAGGTTGACGAACCGGATTATTGGCGTATCAGACCGGTTTTTTGAAAACTGCTTGCGCTGCTGCAACCCGTTGCCAGGCAAAACAATCCGGCGCATGATCGTTCACCAAACCCATGGCTTGCATAAATGAATACGTTACGACCGGTCCGATGAATACCCAACCGCGTTGGCGTAACGCCTTCGCCAGGGCAACGGATTCAGACGACTGGTTGGCCGATTTGCCAGATGAAACGCACTGTGGCGCAAATCGCCAAACAAACGTTGCCAACGACCCTGCTTCCGCCACTAACGCCTGAGCACACCGCGCATTCTGAATCACCGCCGTGATTTTTCCTCGATGACGCACAATGCCGGTATCCTGCAACAAACGCTCAACATCTGTCGGGCCAAAATCGGCCAACACATTAAAATCAAAATCAGCGAATGCGCGCCGAAAATGCTCGCGTTTCGTCAGTATAGTGCGCCAATTCAAACCGGCTTGAAACATCTCCAAACTTAACTGCTCAAACAAGCGAACGTCATCAACTACGGGGTAGCCCCATTCGGCATCGTGATACGCCTGATAATCGGGCGTGACGGTACTCCACCCACAACGTAAGTGTCCATCTGTCACTTTTGTGCCCCGCAAATCCTCGCTCACGACAAGCAACCCCATAATAAAACGCATGTTGGCCGGTAATTCCAGCTTTTTCCACAACAAGATACTGTAAGGGCCCTATTCAAAGCCCCATTAAAACGCAGTTCATAATGACAGATTATATCTGCCATTACTACAGATGAAAACCTAGGTTTACTACAGAAAAAATGCTTTATTATCAATGCATTAGCCCTAAATGGCCATTGCAACCACTCTCTGTCACTTTTATGATGGCAACAACTTGATTTGCATCGATCAGGTCACAAAATAACGTAAACAGCCACACACACACCAGGAGAACAGACATGAACAAAAAAATCGCCATCGGATTATTGCTTGCCATGAGCGCACTCGGTGCCAATGCAACCCCAATCAGCTGGAGCATTACCGGACCTGGTATTGACACAGTCACCGTTAGCGGCTTAACCAGCACAGCCAAATGGACTGACTCAGGATACTCCGGTCAGTGGACCATTTCCGCAACAGCACCGACAGCCGGCAATTACAGCTTCAATTACGATTACAGCGGATTATATTCATGGTTTATGGT
This sequence comes from Thiobacillus sp. UBA2487, assembly GCA_002341815.1. Lineage (GTDB taxonomy): Bacteria > Pseudomonadota > Gammaproteobacteria > Burkholderiales > Sulfuriferulaceae > Sulfuriferula. Next base: position 11,098 of record DDOT01000015.1, read on the forward strand.
CCGTAGCGGTCTGAGCACCTCAACAGGCGCGACGTTGGTCAATGCCGGCCCAAAAAATGGCGGTCAAGGTGCACCGTCAGGCGGATTTGACTATACCGGCTCCTACACATTCAGCAATATGCAACAAGGTCAGGTGATGAGCTTTATCGCCACCGGCAGTAACTACGACTATAGCAAGATACTGGATGGCCAGCTTGTGCTTAGCCCTTCGACTCCTGCTGCAGTGCCAGAGCCTGCCAACCTTGCACTGATGGTGGCCGGTTTGGGTTTTGTTGGTGTGATAGCTCGTCGCAAGAAGAATTAATCCGTGTTTCATTCACCTGATTTTGCATAAATCCACGTGATGATCACACAACATATTGATTGACAGGGACGTTTTAAAGCCGGGTTGCGTCGTTATTCATACGCGCAACCGAACAACAGGCTTCATATCAATCAAAAAATAAAACGGGGACACGTGTTGATTTATGTAAAATCCGGTTTCAAACCAACACCATAACAGCGTAGACTGGTGCGGCGGGAAACCCGGATAGTAACCATTCATGTATTCTGAAGCTTTCCCTACCTTGATCATTCATCAGACATAACCATGATTTCGCCGTTCAAACAACAACCGTATTCATTCCGCATGACGCCTGCACCGTGTAACAGCCCGCCACATCCTGTTACAGGGTGGTAACAACCCGTTATCCCTGATCCTGATGCTTCTCGGCACAATAACCCACTCAACGGGCAATCATCTGCCCTGCGTTATTTTGAATGGAGAAACATCATGCGTAAATCCCCTTTGTCCTTGCTGTTGACCGGACTGATGGCCTTGATACTCTTGGCGGGCACCTCCCGATCCCGCTGAGCGCTGACTACTGATCACGGCAATTGCATCATGACGAGCCCTGACGTGATAAAATCAGCCCATTCAATTCCGGATTTTCCGCCTGCGGCAGACCCACAGGCGCTGCCTAACATGCCTATTCCATTGCCCGATCCNNATCCCATCGTCCTCGACGCCGCCGTTATCGCATTACGTGGTGTGCTGCCGCTTGATGCCCCTGCCGACATCTTGCTCAGCCGTTTTTTTCGTGAAAACCCGTTACTGGGGCAACGCGACCGCCATTTCATTGCCGAACTGGTGTTTGGCGTATTACGTCACCTGCCTTCCTTGCAAGCCGCCTGCGAAAAGGCCACGCCACGCCTGCTGGCCATTGCCTGGCTGGCGCGTATTGAAGGTTACAACAGCCGACAGTTGCAACCCTATCTCAACGGACCGGAATCTGATCAACTACCCGCCATCAAGGCCATGAAACTGGCGGACCAGCCACCCGCCATTCAATGGGATTTACCCGACTGGCTGGCTGAGCGCTTGCTGGCCAACTATGGCGAAGCCGAGACCACCCGCTTGGCCAATGCCTTGGTGCGCCCCGCGCCACTGGATATACGCGTCAACACCTTGCTGGCGAAGCGTGACGAGGTGCTGGCACAACTCAAAGCCGAAGGCTTGCACGCCGAGGCCACACCGTTCTCACCAACCGGGATTCGTATTCACGGCAGACCCGCTATCAATCGACACCCGTTATTTGAAAGTGGAAAAATCGAGGTACAAGACGAAGGCAGCCAATTACTTACCGCGCTATTGGCACCGCGCCGCGGCGAAATGGTGGTTGATTTTTGTGCAGGCGCCGGTGGAAAAACCTTGGCATTGGGCGCACTGATGCAATCCAGCGGACGCATCTACGCCTTTGATGTGGCAGAAAAACGCCTGAACAAGCTCAAGCCGCGTTTGAAACGCTCTGGTTTGTCTAATGTCACCCCGCAATTGATCGCCAACGAAAACGACACCCGCATCAAACGTCTGGCGCGTAAAATTGACAAGGTATTGGTAGACGCACCCTGTAGCGGACTCGGCACCCTGCGCCGCAATCCCGACCTGAAATTGCGCCAATCGCCTGAATCGGTGATTGAGCTAACCCATAAACAAGCCGCCATTCTGGCGTCCGCTGCCCGTTTGGTTAAACCGGGTGGCCGGTTGGTCTACGCCACCTGCAGTCTGCTGCCCGAGGAAAACGAGGCCATCGTCAACCAGTTTCTGGCCGCACACCCCGAATTTCATCTGCAGCCCGCCCAAGAGATTCTATCTCTGCAACAGATTGAGCTGAACACCGGCGACACCTTGCGCCTGAACCCAGCCGACCACAATACCGACGGTTTTTTTGCAGCCGCCATGGAACGTAAGCCTGCATGAAAAATCCGCCTTTAGAAAATCTGCTGGTTCATCTGCTTTACGAATCACATCAACCTGAATTATTGCTGCAACTGACCATATTATTGATCTGCGGCCTGGTCAGCTGGGCAGTCAGCCGCCTGCTTATCGGCAAGATAATCCGGTTCAATTTACCGCTCGGTGACAACAAACGGCCCGTCAAAGCCCTTGGCCTGCCGCTCATCTGGTTAATGCTCGCCACGCTGGCTCGTGAACTGCTTGAAGATACCCACGAGGTCCACCTGCTCAACGTTGCCATACCACTGCTGGCTGCTTTGGTCTTGTTGCGTGCCGGCATCTTCCTGCTGCGCCGCCTGACTGCTGATCGACCGATTGCCCGTCATTGGGAACGTCTCTTCAGTTGGGTCATCTGGATAGGTTTTGCCCTGCACATCACCGGGCTACTACCGGTACTGGCCCACCTGCTGGACAGCATTGCCTTTACCACCGGGCAACACCGATTTTCACTGCTGCTGCTGATCGAAGCCGTTACTGTTTTGTCGGTTTCGGTGCTGATCGCACTATGGCTGGCCCAGATCAGCGAAGGTGCAATCATGAAAGCAGAGGGACTCGACCCCAGTTTGCGCCTGGCCTTGATCAAAACCGTACGCACCCTGTTACTGATCACTGCTGTGATGATTGCACTGCCTGCAGTTGGTATTGATATCACCATCTTGTCGGTATTTGGCGGCGCGCTTGGCGTAGGGCTCGGACTTGGCCTGCAAAAAATAGCCAGCAATTATGTGTCCGGTTTTATCATTTTGCTTGACCGGTCAGTGCGACCGGGCGATATGATCACCGTGGATAACCAATATGGCGAAGTGCGCCAGCTCAATACACGCTATACCGTGCTAAGGGCACTCGACGGCACCGAAATCATCCTGCCTAACGAAACGCTGATGACCTCTACCGTCATCAACCACTCGTTTACCCAACCGGAAGTCATTATTGAAATACCGATCCAAATCAGCTATGACAGCGACCTTGCCTTGGCCATGCAACTAATGCGTGATGCCGGCAACGCACATCCGCGCGTGATCCAAAAACCCAATTTCATGGCGCAGGCGTTTGTCACCGAATTTGCCGACAGCGGCATCAATCTTAAATTACTGGTATGGATTGCTGATCCTGAAAACGGTCAAATTGGTCTTAAATCGGATATCTATGTAAACCTGTACCAACAATTCAACGAAAATGGTATTCAAATCCCCTACCCAAGGCGCGATATTCATATTGTTCAAAACCCATCAGCAGGCAAAGCATAGCGCTCGAAGCGGACGCAAAACATCTGGTTCGTTAATATGACAAACCCTTGACTTCTGATAGAATGATCGATCACCCTGTTAGAGGTCAAAAGCAACACCATGATGCAATTTCTTTCTTACGGTCTGGTTGGATCGTTACGCTGGTGGCAATACGTTGTCATCGCCTTGGTTTTTACTCACATCACCATTGCAGCAGTGACCATTTACCTGCATCGTCACATGGCGCACCGCGCATTGGAGCTGCACGCCATTCCCAGCCACTTTTTCCGCTTCTGGCTGTGGCTGACCACCGGCATGGTCACCCAGCAATGGTCTGCCGTGCATCGCAAACACCATGCGCGTTGCGAAACCCCGGAAGACCCACACAGCCCGCAAGTACTCGGTATCAAGAAGGTTTTTTTTGAAGGTGCCGAACTGTACAGGGTTGCTGTAAAAGACCAGTCCACTATCGATAAATTCGGCGCAGGCGCACCCGATGACTGGCTGGAACGCAACATCTATCACCGTCGCAACGGCTTGGGTATTTATGTGATGATGGCCATTGATTTAATGCTGTTCGGCCCGATTGGGTTAACGATCTGGGCGGTGCAGATGGCATGGATTCCCATTACCGCTGCCGGCATCATTAACGGCATTGGCCACTACTGGGGCTATCGCAACTTTGCTTGCGAAGACGCAAGCACCAATATTTTCCCATGGGGCATTTTGATTGGTGGCGAAGAGTTGCATAACAATCATCACGCGTATGGCAGCTCCGCCAAGCTGTCCAACAAATGGTATGAGTTTGATATCGGCTGGTTGTATATCCGCATCATGGAAACCCTAGGCTTGGCCAAGGTAAAAAAAGTTGCCCCGCGCGCGCGTCTGCTCAACAGCAAACCCATCTGCGATATCGAACTGCTGCAAGCCATCATCACCCATCGTTATGATGTGATGACCCGTTATGCCAGCATGCTCAAATCATCCTGCTCGACAGAATTTGACAAATTGCGCGAATCATTGCCACAAATCGACCAGCAAGCATCGCTGCAAAACTTCCGCCGCTGGTTGCACATTGATGAAGATGGTCTGGGTGAAGCAGAAAAAGCCACGCTCAACACCATTCTGACGCACAACACCAATCTGCACACCATTTATGCCATGCGCCAGGATTTGGCTGCCGTTTGGGCGCGCTCGAATGCCTCGAAAGAGCAATTGGTGAAACAGCTACAAGACTGGTGCCAGCGGGCTGAGGCGAGCGGCATAGAAGGTTTACAAGCATTTGCGCAAACCCTGCGACGTTACGCCTGAACTAACAGCGCAAAAACCGGTTTTTGGAATAAACCGGTTTCTGTACGTCAATCGCGCTTCACCACGACGTGGTGCCCGTCGGACAACTTGTGGTGGTGTCGGTAAAACTGCTTAATAAATTTGATGCGCATTCCAAACAAACGCATCGCACATCAGAGTTGTTTGCGGCGATATAATCGCTCGCTAACACGCCATTGCCAGTTGCCGTAATGTAATACGCTTGTCCAGTCGGATTACCAGATTGCGTATAATTATAATTAAAGTAATTCTGTCCGTCTGAGATGGCTTGGTTGACGGGATATGTGCGATTGTCTTGATATGATTGCTCTAACGTAAGCATAACATTGCTAATCGCTTCCTGTCCGTTCGCCGTTTTGCTTTTATTGATGTATGACGTATAAATCGGTATGGCAACGGTTGTCAATATGGCAACAATTGCCATTACAACCAAAACCTCAATCATTGTAAAACCGCATTGTTCCGCTTCGCTTATCCGGGCCAATCGCCCGGATGTTGAGTGCTCGCATTGTAACATCATGATTTCTTCCTAGTTCGTTATCAGTTGCCACCAAACCAACTTGTTGACTGGCGACGCCGTGCTCATAGATACCGATGATGCAGCACCTGACGAGACTGTTCCCGCCTGAGTTTGGTTCTGTGATGCCGTTGAGTAGACGTTCATCAACGAGCCGGTCAAACTGGTGTTTACACTATATGCCGTGCCGCTACCAATCATAATATTGCTTGTGATCGGTTTAGATGACGTGGTTGTCGTGGTNNTGGCTGGTATGCTGTTAAACACACCAGCCGGAAAATTACCATTATTCATATTAAACATATAAATTGATGCTGTGCTACTGGCACATGCATTTTTGCCCGATGAAATGCTAACCGGCACTAGCAAACTATTATTGACAATCGTCGGACTGCCGGTAATGGTGCTGTTGCCAGGCAAAAACTGAATGCCAGTGGCGGGTACGGCAACCCCTGGCTGAAAGGCACCGGTGGTCGATGCCGTGTATGTTTGATTAGGCAAAGTGCCTGACCAGCTACCTGCACCACCCACATAACTCGTCCAATCCGGTTCCCATGTTGATGTGCTATTCACCAGTTGGGTTTGAAATACCGTCACCCGCGTAGCAGATGACGCAAACATTTGCGATACACCATTCGCACTAAGTCCACCTACATAATTAACCGCACCCGAATCACCAATATTGCCGACCTTACTAAATGACGGCTGTGTAATATTTCCGTTACCATCTAACAGGGTTGACTGCCACACATTGCCTGCGTTATCGCCAATGTACAGGGTACCTCCCTGAAGGTACATGTTGGAAGAAGGTGTAAATGACAATGACGTCTCGGTGACAGGCTCTGTACCGTCACTGATTTTGCGTACAACCAAGGTGGGCGCACCTGCCTGATTTGGTGCAGAGGATGTTGCATTAACCAGATACACTGCATACGCATTTGAGCCACTATCCATAGCGATAATCGGTGTTCCCGCGTTATTTCGACCGCCAGCAGAGCGATAATCGTCATAAGTAGCACTCGCTGGATTTCCATTTTTATCTAAGGAAAGTGCAAAGTTTACTTCACCGCTCGCCATCGTCCCTACAACATAGCTAGTCCATGCCCCGCCAGATTTACTGTCAGCCACCGTGAACCAGCCATTGCCATATTGCTGTGAATAAAATGTGGTATATGACTGCAACTGTGGCAAGAAATCGCGTGGCATGAAGCCCCAAGCCAACTGCCCACTAACATCTGTGCCGTTTAATTTGACACGATTTTGGTATATAGAATACAAAAACCCGTCTTGGCTGCTGAACAGCAGTTGCGCTGGACGGCTTGCCTCGTTTTGTGTGTAGGTCACATAGGAGCTATCACCCAGCAATGCAAGATTGCTGGGCGGGTTAAGCATCACTGCCGATTGTTGGTTGTTAATTTCGCCAATCCATGAGCCGGATGCGCGCCCTGCCAGATAGGTCCCATTTTGGTATGATGGGTTGATTGTATAATTAACAATGTCATTAGGGGTTGGCGCAACACTATTGAACACTGCGATATCGCCATTGCTGACCATGTTGGAAAACAACTCCA
>DDOT01000015.1:18056-18657 GCA_002341815.1 Thiobacillus sp. UBA2487
ACTGTTTTGCGTTTCCAGATTTTCTGCCGTCCAAGTGGCCGTGCTGGACGGATTGCCGTAACTGTCAACAGCAAACGCTTGAACATCCCCTTCAATGGGTGCTGGTGTATTAATTTCACTATACACCACACCATTGGCCGCCAGTTGTAGCGGCGTTGCCACTGGTGCCGCGTTAACCGTACCAGACAACCCCGCAAACACGACAGTCAGGCTATTTAGCAGGCTATTCGCATCTGTTGCCGTAAATGCTTGCCCTCCACCCGCTTTTGCAATGGCTTGCGCTTGTGTTACATCCGTTGACAGGTTGCTCATCATCACCACATACACATGCACGCCTAAGTCATTGTAAATTTTACCGGCAATCAATGTTGGATCTGCATAGTGAATCACGCCGTTGTTGTCGTACCATGACCTCGCAGTTTCTTTTCCATCCACCATCAATAACAGGTTATTATTGCGACATTCGTTATAAGGGTCTTGGGCTTCATAGGACGCATAGTAGCCGTATGCATCATAAATTGTGTCGTACAGTGCATTGGTCACGCCAGCACCCATACTATCTGCATTTATGCCATAATTTGGCGAATCATTTTTCGCCAAT
>DDOT01000136.1 GCA_002341815.1 Thiobacillus sp. UBA2487
TGTAAACAAAATTCGTCATGATTTGTTCATTTTCAAAAAACAGCAGGCTCTCGTGATGAACACGAAACATTCGCCCATCCTCACCTGTGTCAATCTTTTCATACATTCAGGCGGGTCATCACCGCTCTATCCAACAAGAAATCATGTGTAGCGCAAACCAAGTAACAACTTGATACAATTAATTGATGAATCGAAACATGTCAACCGCCAATTAACGATAATATATGCACATACCGTAGGGAGGTAGGCCATGAAAAAATATTTTCTGATTTTGAATGCTGTTAGCATGCTGAGCGTTGCGCTCGTCGCTAATGCCGGCAATCGCCCGCAACAATTCGAGCCCGCCAGCAATCACACACCATCGATTGCATTAGAACAATGCAAAGTACCAAACACCGAATTCCAGAGCGATGCCCCTCGCAAGACCAGTCATTCTACGTCAAAATGGCGTCGTTTGCCGGCAGGTCGAATGGCGGACATCCATATGAATCTACAAGATGCCATTCGCACCTGAAGCTTGACCAAAAAGCAACTTATCGGCCGTAGCGAGCAGTAAAAGAGGCTTTACCCAGAGCGGCCTGGTTAATCATAAAACCGGCAAGCGACGCCGTGGCATCTGCCGGAATATCCAGATGGTCAACCTTAAGCGCATACACGGTAAAATTATAGTGATGCGGCTTGTCACCTACNNCCTACTGGCGGACAAGGACCGCCCCAGCCGGTGGTACCAAAATCGGTACGAATCTGCCGTGCGCCAGCCGGCAGGTGCTCGCCCTTTTGCGCACCATCACCTTGTGCCAGGCCCGTCATAGTGGCTGGCAGGTTAATTACCACCCAATGCCAAAAACCCGCGCCGCCGGTCGGTGCATCCGGGTCATGCACGGTAATCGCAAAACTGCGGGTGCCTGAAGGGGCATTTTTCCAGTTCAATGNNGGGAGATACGTTATTCCCCGTACAACCAAACCCGTTATAAACGTATGCTTGCGGCACCATTTTTCCGGTGCCAATATCCGGACTGCTCAGCGTAAATCCATCTGCCTGCGCCAAGCCTGCTTGCAGCAATACCAACATAGCAACACCTCGCCATAACGTACTCATAAATCACTCCGATTAACATACAATTTTTGAATTGCCGTGGCGCTTGAGACNNTGGCGCTTGAGACTGGCGCTTGAGACTGGCGCTTGAGACTGGCGCAATCCGACAAACCTGTTAAACTTATCGTTTACTGTTTTACGTTTTGACGATTATGGTCATCATCAGCCCACCCTATTCTAACCCAAATCAGTTTGGCGACAACATCCGTCAGCAAGGTTATGCAGTGGTCGATCCATCTGGTACGTGCGAACTCACCGGATTGGCATTATCCGATCTGCAAGCCATGCGCCATTGGTGGAACACATTACCTGCTGATAATTATTTGCGTGATGGCGGACGATACCGTCGGCGACGACACAGCAGTTTTATCGTTGATGGCGACCGGGTTGAACAGGTGGCGCATCGCGCACACTGGCAACCGTTGGCCTACAACGCCTTGCATGGCGGATTGCATCGCATGTTTGAGGCCGTACCGCCAGAATTGACCCAGTCGACCGCTTGGCTGACCTTACTGCGCCGCTTGGGCAGTTTGTGTTCAGAACTGGCAGGTGCGCAACCATGGTTTGTTGAAACACATCAATTTCGCATCGAGACCCTCGATGGCATCGGTCGGCCAACCCCCGAAGGCGCCCATCGGGATGGCGTTAATTTTGTAACAATTCTGTTGGTTGAACGCCGGGATGTGATTGGTGGCGAAAGCCGGATTTTTGAGTCTGATTCACGCACTGGCGAGCGTTTTACGCTTGAGCAAGACTGGACGTTATTGATGCTGGATGATATCCGCATGATACACGAGTCCACCCCTATCCAGCCGTTGCTGTCCGGCGGACATCGCGACACACTGGTGATTACGTGGCGTGCGGACGGGTTTCAAGACGAGGTTCCACAAGCCGAATAGTCAGATTGCTCTGGTGGCAACATGTACCACAACGAAATTCTGGTCATGACGGTGGTCATCATGCAACTTTATGACAAGACCGGTTAATGGATAGAAAGATCAGGATAAGCACTCACCAAACCGGCCAACTTGGTTAGCGCCATGCCCAGATTGTCCAACAACAATCGGGTGGCGGCAGCACTGGCCATCGCATCCACCAGCATTCGCGATCCAATGGCAATACGCAACGCCAACGCAGGCTCACCATTGCGTCGAACGCCACACCCGACCGGTTGACCCAATAACACCCGCATACGACCGTCAGGCACTTCGCGTTGACTATATTGCATAGCCTGATAACAAACGCGCACCGCCTGCGCCGGGAGCAAATCCCCGTCCTGTCCGCGCAAACCCACCACAAAAATCGATGGCAAACCTTGCCAGGCGGCAACCGCCTCATCCGGCAAAATCTCACCCGCTTGCCATGGGTATAAGACAAATTGTGGATGATCCACCATACTGGCTGACACATGCTCACCGATTTGTTGCAACAGTCCGGCCACCGCTTCGGCTGGCAGGGCCCTGAAATCCTGCACTTCACGCAATGCTGCCGCCCAGCGCAACAATACCCCAAGCTTGGGTAACTCAGGCGGCAATGCTTGCCAACGGCTGCGCGCTGGCAACAACAACGCGCCGGAAAAGCTTGGCCCTGACATAAATTTCGATCCGGTGATCATCACCGCCTCACCCTGCGCCAAACGCGCTGCAATGCGCGAGCACGGCATGCGCCATTGACAGGCATCAACCGCCAGCCACAACGCATCGGCAAACCGTTGCCGCCAACGCGCCACCAAGGAGAAAGCTGGTGCCATCAAACCGGTTTTGGACACATCAACCTGCACCAGCAGCACCCGCTGACCGCTGGAACACGCCTGTTCGATAAGCGGTTCTATTTGCGCCTGCATGGCTTCGATGCTCAACGGCTGACCCATCGGGTCACGCAAACGATAAGATTGCACCTGAACGGCCCCACCGAACCGCAGGCTTTGCGCCACGCCACTGCCGGTTTCCGCCGCATCCGGCACAATCACGCACAGCGGGGCACCCGATGGTAGCGCATTCAGCAACAATCGATGCGCATCAGTCCCCGACGGAGCGAGTGCAAGCTGGGTATCTGGTGCGCATTGCAACACATGCCTTAATTCGCCCACCACCCATGACTCCGCCGTTTGCACAACCTTGTCGTCATTTGCTCGCCATTCCTGAAGTAATTGGCCAACAGTCTGCCACGCTGGCTGACTGATAACCGATGCCGTGGATGAGCCCAACTGAAACAGTCCTGCATCGGGATGTGCGACACAGCCATACCGATTGCGCCCCTCTGTCGACACGGGTTGCAATCGCTCATCGCCATCCAGCAACAGGGCTTGCGCGAGTTGATCTGGCCCGTCAGCCATACACGACATGCCACAACATGTCTTGAAACGCGCGAAACACAGTGTGCATATGGGCGGCTTTATATGGAAAAAGATCAGGCGGATCCATATCATGCACCACCATGTTGCTATCGATTTCGAACACCAACAACTGCCCATCCGGTGTTTCAGAACAATCTATTCCGACATAATCCAAACCGCTGCGCCGGGCAATTTCAGCAAATGCGCCCGCATGTTTGTCGGCGAAACCCTCGCGAAAACCGAGCATGCACGCTGCTTCCTCGGCGCGATTGGCGGGATTTTCCAGCATATCAGCACTCAAATAATGCACCATCCAATGTCTGGACACCGCCAGATGACACAGATAAGGCACGCCTTGCATCAGCACAATGCGATATTTGCGAAATTGTCCATCGTCTTGACGGTAATCGACAAACTCGGTCAAAAAATAAACATCATGGGGTTGCCGAATCAGATACGCCGACAATTCATCGGCATTATCGAGCTTTTCAAGATCGTGTCCGGCATGCGAATCAACCGGGCGAATCAACATCGGAAAAACCAGTTTGGCTTCACCCGTCAACAATGTCGCCCGGTTCATGCGTTGCACGGCCGGAATCAGCAATCCCGGCACCCCTTGCAGCATGGCGTATACCGCATCGCGTGACAAACCGGCAATCTGCTCGGGGCGGTTCACCACCGGTACCGGCCAGTTTTTCAGCCAGCCGGCCAATTTTTCCAACAACGGTAAATTAGCTTCTGATTCGGCGACCGCGACAAATAACACATCATGTGGTGGATATTCCGGCAACATGTCATCATCGGCTTTTAAATACAACATATCCATACAGATCGCGCTGTTTTGCACCAAAAACTGAACGGGCGTGTTTGACATTAAATCGCCATCACAAAAAATGGCCAACACGCGCAGCAGCACCGGCTCGACACAGCCCGGTTGTCGAAACACCCGACGTATTTTCAGGGCCTCTTGCATCATGGCGGCGGCCAACGACTGATTTTGCTTTAACTGAAAAATCACCGACACATCCAGCAACGCCTCAGCGGCATCGGGCGTGGATTGGGCATATTCAATCAACTTGCTGCCCAGCGGTGCCAAATCAATGCCTTTCATGGACATGCGCAACAGATCGGGCACACCAATAAACGGCACACCACCATTACCGGTTTGTTCAGTCATGACAATGCTCCGGTATAGTGCCCGCCCCAATGCAGCACGGCTTCAAACAATTGATCAACATCGCCTTCGCGAGTGCGATGATTGACGATAGCAGCCCGAATTGCCAGTTTACCGTTAATCAGCGTGGTGGACGGCGCGGCCATACCCGACAGTTGAATGGCAACTGCAATCTCGGCATTGATGCGGTCGCTGTCTTCACAAACATAACGCAAACACACGATATTCAATGCCACTGGCGCCATTAATTCCAGCTCAGGGTGAGTTGCCACCCGCTGCGCCAAATGTTGGGCTACCATACAACACCGATGCATGCTGGCGCCTAACGCATCTGCACCATAATGGCGAATGGTAAACCAGGTTTTTAACGCGCGAAAACCACGTGACAAATCAGGGCCAAAATCGCAGGGCCACGGTGAGCCGCCCGCCAAACCGGCCTCTTCACGTCGTAAATAAGCCGCTGGCGAAGCAAAGCTGCGCCGGTGCAACTCGGCATCGCGTACCAAAATAAAACCCGCATCGTAGGGCACTTGCCCCCATTTATGGAAATCGAAGGCAATCGAATCTGCCTCGGCAATGCCGCGCAACTTAACAGCCAATGCAGGATGCATCATAGACGGCGCACCCAACGCGCCATCCACATGAAACCAAAGATTATTGTCTTTCGCAATACGCGCCAACGCATCCAATGGGTCGATCGCACCGGTGTCTACGGTGCCCGCATTACCCGTCAGCATAAACGGATAAAAACCATTGGCCCGGTCTGCCTCGATCATCACCTGCAACGCATGCAGATCGATGGTCTGATCGGTATCCAGCGGCACGCGGCGTAAAATCCGGGTACCGAATCCTGCCAGATCATATGCCTGTTCCAAACTACCATGCGTGGCGGCAGATGCATACGCAACAGGCGCCAAGTGGGTCATTGCCACGCCGTTGCGCCGAACATCGTCACCCAATAAACGCACGCGGGCAATCCACACCGCCAACAAATTGGCCATTGAGGTACCGGTAACAAACACCCCGGAGGCATCAGCAGGAAAACCGAATAACGCCGCCATCCAGCGCGTAATCTCGCGCTCCACTTCAACCGGCATCTGGTTGCGCCCACCCACATTGGCATTCAAGCCACCCGCCAACATTTCGGCCAACATACCAACCACCGTGCCGCCACCATGCACCCAACCCATAAACCCCGGGTGAGCATTACCAACGGCATAAGGCAAAATCTGCTGCATGAAGGTTTGATGCAGACCATCCAGCGCTGCGCCTTCCAGGGGCAAGCTGGTATGCAACGATTGGCGGACTTCATCCGGAGCGGGTTGCCACACAGGACGACTACGGATGTCGTGCAGATAATTCAACATATCATCCAGCATGACATGTGCCTGCTGGCGCAGACCGTCCCAATCGGCTGGATCCAACGGACTGGGGGTCTGACGGTTTTCGTCGTGATTCACTAACTGTCCTGATAAAAAATAAAGCGCGAACCCAGTGACTCAGGCAATGCCGAAGCGCTTGAGTTTGCGGTACAAGGTGCGTTCGCTTATCCCAAGTATATCAGCAACCTTGCGTCTGTGCCCGCCGTGTATCTGCAACAACTGGGCAATATGGGCCTGTTCAACATCAGCCATCGAGATATTGTCACGCATGCGCGCATGCTCGGGATCCTGCACGATTGAGCGATCTGGCAACACGGGCGGTTCGACGGTATTCGGCACAACAGGTATGGCAGAATGACCCAACCCAACAAACTCCGGCCCAATTACCGGATTGCGGCACATAGCGACCGCCTTCACCAGAATATTGCGTAACTCGCGCACGTTACCCGGAAATGCGTAATCCAATAATTTGTTGATTGCAGCGTCACTCAGTTTATGACGTTGACCGCTCGACTCGGATATTCTGCGCAACATCACATCGGCCAATGCCGGAATATCGCTGCGCCGTTCGCGTAACGCCGGTAAACGCAAATCAATACCGGCAATCCGATAGTATAAATCCAACCGATACTGCCCCAAATCGGCCAACGCCAGCAAATTACGATTGGTAGCGGCCACAATGCGCACATTGGCGCGCAACACCTCGGTGCCGCCCACCCGACGAAATTCCCCGCTCTCCAACACCCGCAACAATTTGGCTTGCAGCAATAACGGAATCTCACCTACCTCGTCCAAAAACAGGGTGCCACCATCCGCCAACTCAAACAACCCGAGTTTTCGACCAATACAGCCAGTGAATGCCCCGCGCTCATGTCCGAACAACTCGTCTTCAAACATGTTTTCCGGAATGGCCGCACAATTGATCGCCAGAAACGGTTTATCACGGCGCAACGAACGTTTATGCAAATATTGCGCAGCCAACTCCTTGCCAACGCCGCTTTCCCCCATCAGCAACACCGATGCATCAGATTCGCCGGCGCGTGCCAGCATCTCGACACAATGCAAAAACGCTGGCGAACTACCCACCATGCGCATGTCATCACAGGTGATTTCATCCGGGTTGGTGACATGCATGACCGCCTCACCCAAGTAGCGCACACCTGCCTCACCGTGAATGGGAAAGCCACGAATGCGTGCGTATTCCGGTCGGTTAAGTTGATCAAAATGCGTATGCATGACTTCGTGCGTCTGTCCGGTACGAAACACCGCTTGATGCGGACAATCTTCACCGTTGTGATGACACGGCGTCGCTGAACGATGCGACACCTCATGACAGGTTTTCCCCACAATTTGGTCTAATGTCATGCCATAGTTATCACAATACGATTGATTGGCGCCTACGATTCGATAATCACGATCAATCAGCACAAACGGCACCGTTTGCGCTTCAATCAGCGACACCACTTCCGGCTTTAGCATCTCGTTCATCACACCTCCATGCCACTTTGTCATGACATTACCCGACACATCATACGGCGAATCTGACAT
>DDOT01000092.1:0-1433 GCA_002341815.1 Thiobacillus sp. UBA2487
TCCGCGAACGATGGATGCTTCCAGATTGTGGAAAATGGTATTGATTTCATTGACGGCCAACGTGTCCATGTCGGCAGTGACCAGTGCTTCGACCACTTTTTTGCGAATGGCGTCGACTTGTTGTGAGCGTTCCTGTTTTTGGCGCAGGTTGTAGGCTTGTTGCAAATCAGCCCCTGCCAATTCATGAATGCGGTCGACCAGTGCTTGATTGACGGCCGGTGCAGCCCAATTCCAAGGTTCCGGATTGACTTCGTCCGCTAATTCGTTGATAGCGTTGATGGCGACTTGCATTTGTTGATGGCCAAACACCACGGCGCCCAGCATTATCTCTTCGGATAGTTGCTGCGCTTCGGATTCCACCATCAGTACGGCTTNNCCTGCCACGACCAGATCAAGAGCGGTTTTTGGCAGATCGCTGGTATTGGGGTTGAGAACATATTCATTGTTGATGAAGCCAACGCGTGCTGCACCGATCGGGCCGGCAAACGGGATGCCAGAGATGGTCAGTGCGGCAGATGCCCCCAGCAAGGCGGGAATGTCTGAATCGACTTCGGGATTGCTGGATAAAACCGTGGCCACAATTTGAACTTCGTTGTAAAAGCCTTCGGGGAACAGCGGACGCAGCGGACGGTCGATCAAGCGTGAGGTCAGGGTTTCTTTTTCGGAAGGCTTGCCTTCGCGCTTGAAGAAGCCGCCTGGAATGCGTCCGGCAGCGTATGATTTTTCTTGGTAATCAACGGTCAGTGGGAAAAAGTCCTGACCGGCTTTGACTGATTTTTGGCCGACAACGGTAACCAGTACCACGGTGTCGTCCATATTGACCAGGACAGCGCCACTGGCTTGACGGGCAATTTCGCCAGTTTCCAGTGTGACGTTGTGGCGGCCGAATTGAAACGATTTGCTGATTTTCATGACCATCCTTAATAACGGCAGTATCGCCCGCTGTGCGGGCGGAGCGGCAGGCAATGGCGCGTGCTTGCCGCAGCAGACTTATTTGCGCAGACCCAGTTTGGCGATCAAATCACGGTAGCTGGTCTCGTTGGTGCGTTTGAGGTAATCCAACAGTTTGCGGCGACGGCTAACCATTTTCAGCAAGCCGCGACGTGAATGGTGGTCTTTGATATTGGCTTTGAAGTGATCAGACAAGCCATTGATGCGAGCGGTGAGCAGGGCAACTTGTACTTCAGATGAGCCTGTATCGCCGGGTGCGTGTTGGTATTCTTTGACAATATCTGCTTTTTGTTCGGTCGTAACAGCCATAATGTTCTCCTGTGAGAGGTGGTAATCGCGGCAAGTCCGGCTGAGGGAGCTTGTCGTTCGGGAAAACGCGAATTTTAACCCGATAAGGGTGCTTTCAGCAAGAAATCCATTCTATTTCCTTAACCCGATCTTTTCATAAATTAACGCGCGCCCTCATTTGTGTTCCATATTGA
>DDOT01000092.1:1514-1650 GCA_002341815.1 Thiobacillus sp. UBA2487
TGACAACTTGAGCGACTGCTGATCCGCTGGCGAATTGTAGATGCAGATGTTCACCAATGTTCAGTTCTTGCGTGTTGCGGATGATTTGTCCGCTGGCGTCGGTAATCAAGCTGTAGCCGCGATCCAGCACCCGTAA
>DDOT01000092.1:1666-8183 GCA_002341815.1 Thiobacillus sp. UBA2487
TAGGGTGGTTTGCCGCAAGGCAAGCCGTTGCTGTTGTTGTCGCATGGACAATTGCAGGGCTTGTGCATGGCGAAGCAGGCTGTGTCGGCTTATGGTTGGGCGTAATCGCAAAAATTGTCGGGATAGCAGGTGGAATTGATGTTGTTGTTGGCGCTGTAAACGATGCATGGCGCTGTGCAAGCGTTGTGCCAGGTGTTGCAGGGCGTTTTGTTGGTTGCGCAGGCGTTCCCCCGGATGAACCAAGCGGGCCGACAGCCATTGCAAGCGATGTTGAATATGTCCTAATAAAGATTGATGGGTTTGATTGAGGCGCTGTTGCAGGCGATCCAGGGCTTGTTGCCAGTCGTCCCGGCTGCGGGCGCATAATGTGGCGGCAGCGGTTGGTGTTGGTGCGCGCAGATCGGCCACGAAATCGGCAATGGTAAAGTCGGTTTCATGGCCTACCCCGCTGATCACAGGCAATGGACTGGTGGCAATGGCCCGTACGACCCGTTCATCATTGAACCACCATAAATCTTCCATGCTGCCGCCTCCGCGACACACAATCAGTGTGTCGCATTCGTCACGTTGGCCGGCCCGTAACAACGCATCGCATATTTGTTCAAT
This sequence comes from Thiobacillus sp. UBA2487, assembly GCA_002341815.1. Taxonomy (GTDB): domain Bacteria; phylum Pseudomonadota; class Gammaproteobacteria; order Burkholderiales; family Sulfuriferulaceae; genus Sulfuriferula. The sequence continues at coordinate 2,273 of DDOT01000092.1, forward strand.
TGAGCCGTTGCCTTGTACCTGACAGGGATAGATGATCACCGGCAAGTGGGGCATCAGGCGGCGCAGGGTGGATAGCACATCATGGAGCGCGGCGCCTGACGGTGAGGTGATAATGCCGATTTTTCGTGGCATTGGGGTAATCGGGCGCTTGCGTTGATCGTCAAACAGTCCTTCTGCCTGCAGTTTTTTTTTCAGTCGTTCAAAGGCTTCAAACAATGCGCCTGCACCTGCTTGGCGCAATGTCTCGACCTGTAGCTGAAATTCACCCCTTGGTTCGTACAAACCAGCGCTTGCCCGTACTTCTACCAATTGACCGTTTTGCGGTTGCCAGTCGATGAACTGGTTTTTGCTGCGAAACATCACGCAACGCACCTGTGCGGTAATGTCTTTGATAACGAAGTACCAGTGGCCGGATGCAGCGCGGGTCAGTCCGCTGATTTCACCAGCGATCCAGCACAAGGGAATTTCTCGACCAAGGGTTTGTTGAATCAGCCGGTTAAATGCACTGACGCTGAGTGCATTCTGGCGCCATTCGGGTATGTTCATGCCATTTTTCCGTGAGTTTGTCCACAACGAATTTATTTCTGTAAAAAACTGCTTTTTTATACTTGACAGTGGTTGTTTTATTTAATTTGTTGATTTTATTGATTAATAATTCTGATTAAAAAATAGGCCGCTAGTAAAAGTCCTTGATTCTTGACCAGTTAGTCAATGGCTGAACACGTCATGCACAAACTTATCCACAGCGATTGGGGGCAACCTGAAAATACGCTTGTTGGTGATGGGGTTAGCATTGAATTATCGTGCTGAATGTTATGCAGTCATTCTGCAAACGTGTTTTCGGTTGCCGATGATGCGGTTACACCAACGCTGGCCGCAACCATTTTGGCACGTTCTCGTGCTTGGTGAATGTTCTCGCCACGGGCGAGTGCAACCCCCATGCGTCTTTTTGTTACGGCTTCCGGTTTGCCAAACAGTCTGATTGTGCTGCCCGGAATTTGCAGTGCTTGCGCAAGTCCGGTGTAGATGGGTGCATGGCCTGCGGACTCGCCATAAATCACGGCTGATGCTGCCGGCTGACGTAGACTGGTATCAACCGGCAAGCCCAGTAGGGCGCGTGCATGCAATTCGAATTCGCTTTGATATTGGCTGCTCATGGTTACCATGCCGGTATCGTGTGGTCGTGGCGAAACCTCCGAAAACCAGACATCATCACCACGCACGAACAGCTCTACGCCAAAAATGCCGCTGCCGCCTAAGGCGCTGGTAACTTTTCCCGCAATGTCTTGGGCACGTTGCAACGCAAGCGCTGACATGGGTTGTGGTTGCCAAGATTCGACGTAATCGCCTTGAATTTGCAGATGGCCGATAGGTTCACAGAATGAGGTAACCAGATGGTCATTTAAATGGCTGCGCACCGTTAGTAACGTGATCTCGTAGTCAAAATCAATAGCGCCTTCGACGATAACCTCGCCCTGATCGATGCGAGCCGAACGGGCGGCATAATCCCAGGCGGCTTGCAACTGGTTCATGTCAGTCACGCGTGTTTGTCCCTTGCCGGAGGATGACATGACGGGTTTAACAAAACAGGGCAGGCCAATCTGATGTTCAACCGCTGACCGTAGCTCATCAACACTGGTGGCAAATCGGTAGGAAGATGTGGGCAACCCCAATTGTTCTGCCGCTAAACGGCGAATGCCGGCGCGATTCATGGTTAAGCGAGTGGCCCGTGCTGTGGGCACGACCTTGCAAATGCCTTCGGCTTCCAGTGCTTCTAATTCATGGGTTGCGATGGCTTCTATTTCCGGCACCACCAAATGTGGTTTTTCCAAGTGGATCAACCGGCGCAATTCAGCGGGGTTGGCCATATTGATGACATGCGCACGATGGGCGACCTGATGCCCTGGCGCGTTGGCGTACCGGTCAACCGCAATGGTTTCTACGCCCAGACGCTGTAGTTCGATAATAACCTCTTTACCGAGTTCGCCGCTGCCCAGCAGCATGACGCGTAAAGCAGAGTCAGAAAGTGGTGTGCCGATATTCATGCCGGTTGCCTTATAATGACGAATTATTGCACTAGTATAATGGAAACTGTGTCGCTTAATGAATCCATCAAGCCCGTTCAGCGGGCGATCTTGTTAATGGGGCCCACGGCATCGGGAAAAACGGCAGCGGCTATCGAATTGACGGCGCGATTTCCCTTGGAAATCATCAGTGTCGATTCGGCAATGGTGTACCAGGACATGAATATCGGTACGGCCAAGCCCGATGCCGCCACCTTGGCGGCAGCGCCGCATCACTTGATTGATTTGATTACGCCTGAGCAGTCTTATTCGGCAGCCCGTTTTCATGATGATGCGTTAGCTGTAATGGCGGATATCCAGTCGCGTGGCAAAATTCCTGTATTGACCGGAGGCACGATGTTGTATTTTCGCGCCTTGCGCGAGGGATTGAGTGTTTTGCCGCAAGCGGATCGGGTGTTGCGTATGCAGATTGAACAGGAAGCAGTTGAGCGGGGTTGGCCTGCCATGCACGCAGAATTGGTAGCCTGTGATCCGCAGGTGGCGGCAGGGATTAACCCGTTCGATGCTCAGCGAATTCAACGCGCCTTGGAAGTGTTCCGCATGACAGGGCAACCAATGTCCTGGTGGTGGGCGCATGGGCGTGCAACACGCCCGGTTATTGATTGGCTGTCGTTGGCATTGACCGTGGATGACCGTCCGCGTTTGCATCAGCGCATTGCACAGCGTTTCAGTACAATGTTGCAAGATGGCTTGCTGGCCGAGTTGGACTATTTAAGAAAAACATACACATTGGATGCGGATATGCCATCCATGCGCTGTGTCGGCTACCGACAGGCTTGGGCGTTTCAGCAAGGTCAATCAAGCCGGGATGAATTGTTGGCGCGCGGAATTTATGCGACGCGCCAACTGGCCAAGCGCCAGTTGACCTGGCTGCGCGGCATGCACGAAGCCGAGCGTTTTGATTGCTTTTCTCCGAATTTGATAGCGCAATTAAGCCAACGAATTGCAGATTGGTTAAGGACATGACGCAGTTCGCGCGAACGCGCGTGGTGGATACGGCGGTGGTCGACTACGATGCGAATGGTGCACTTCCCGTTCTGTAGCAAACATTCTCTGACATTTGCATTCGTCACGGTTCGCTGTTGGCTGATATTCCATGAAGTTCAGTTTGTCTAGTTTGCACAGGGGGGCTTAATCTCATGAAACGTCTTTGACTGGCCGAGGGGACTGTAGGCTGAGCGCCTTGCTAAACAATATATAGTAGAATTCTTGCTGGCATTATCGCATTACCCACTATAAAACACATGGCACCAAAAAATGAAGAGTACGAATATAGCGAATATCGCATTCAACGTTTGGTGCGATGGATATAGGGTCGACTACTTACCAGGATATTTGCATGAGTGCAATTTCTNNTGGGGGTATGGGATCAACTGTTTACTGGGATGTTCGTATGAGTGCAATTCCTTTTACCGACCGTGAATTGAAACGAGCTTGGCGTGAACACTCTAAAATTGCAACACATACTGCCAGCAGTCCTTGTACGAACTCACACCGCCTGCTTTTGTTCTATGCAGTGGAGTGCGGTTTGAAAGCGGTATTGCTAAAACGTCAGGGCCGTAATTTATTCGACAGAGCGGATATTAATCTTACCGGCCACAATCTTCGACTGGTGCTTAAGGAGTTGAGAGTGGGAGTGGTATTGTCGTTACCAGAGAATTTGGAGATTGAAGGCAAAGAGTCACGTAAGGGCGATATCAGCATCCTGCATCAAGCTTGGCGCTATGGAGGCAAGTGCCTCAAGCCTACTGACGATCAATATGAGCAGCACTTGCGACAGGTGTTGAACTGGATACGCGGAGAACTAAAATGAGCTTGCAGACTACAATGACTGAGCGCTTGCTAACTTGGTTGGACGTGGAGCGTCTACTCAAGCGGCGCACCGCCCTCTGGACCCGATTACCTGTTGGCGTGCTGGGGGTAGATTGCTTTGCTGATGGCATGGAGATTCGTTATGTCTCTGAGGCTTCGTATGTCGAAGATTGGTTGGGAATAGTTTTTGGACACGCCTACGATGTTGGTCGCCAGAGTATCCAACTATGTATTGCTGACACCAGTTATCCCGTCGAACTGATACAAGATGCGGCTCCGTTAGTGCCCACTGTAGCTCAAGCCTACCCTTTGTGGCGAGATGTGACTTACCTGTTGGACGAAGAATTAGAATCGCCGGCTGATGATGCAACACGACCTCAATTGGATGAACGTGGAACTATTCCGGAGGCATGGGGAACGGCCCCGGATTTGGTGTCCTTTCACTCGTTCAAAGGTGGCGTAGGGCGCACCACGGCATTGATGACTTATGTGGCTGCCTGTATGCAGGAGCCTAGTGATAGCCCTAAAAAAATTCTGGTAGTGGATGCGGACCTGGAAGCTCCTGGTGTCAGCTTTTGGCTGGATGAAGTGAATCGTCCGACGGTGTCTTTCGTCCAATTTTTGGAGGCGATGCATTATCCTCCAACGGGACTTGATGTCACGCTGAATTTTTTTGCCGATGAATTGCGTAAGACATCGTTGAGTGTTGCCGGAATGCAACGAGAGCTATTTTTTCTGCCAGCAGCGCTGGATTTGGCTGAAATTCAGGACATGCCTGTTGTGCCGGAGCACTTGGCTCGCAATCTTCCTAATCCTTGGCAGTTGTCGGATCGTCTACATGGGTTGGGACAACGGTTGGGTGCGGATGCTGTGTTTATCGATCTGCGTGCAGGCTTGAGTGAACTGGCTAGTCCGATTCTGTTTGACCCAAGAGTGGATCATTTCTTCATTAGCACTGTTGCACCGCAATCAGTGCAGGGTATGGCTGAGGTGTTACGCGGCTTGCATGCCTTTAATCGTCGATTACCTGCGGCACAGAAGGATAACGCGCGCCCTACAATTGTGTTGAGTCTGCTGACAAAGGAGTTACGCGAGGGCGTTCATTATGAGCAGGCAATAGAAATCTTGAGCAAGGCATACCCGACCGATGATGCGTTGACATCTAGTGTTCAGTGGCTTGAGGCTGAGTTTCTTAGCACTTTGATGTCTATCAGTTGCGTGCGAGAGGCCCTCGACGTTTTACCTCAGTCAAGCCGGTTGTTTACCAGCGCTACTGAGTGGGCCAACGCGCTCTATGCTAGACCACAGACGCGTGAGGTCGGCTCACCAAGTTCGACACTAACGTCGCGACAGAAGTTGGCGTCCGCGTTGCACAACGTATGCAGGGCCGCAGAATTCGCCGAAAGCCTTTCCTCGGACTCTATTCTGGCCACGGAACCGCTGCTCAATCTTGGTAAGCACTATTCGAAGGAACTCCCCAATTTATTGATGATCGGTGCTAAAGGTGCTGGTAAGACATTCACGTACCGGCAGTTGGTTGGGATGCGATCTTGGCAAGGTTTCTTAAAGAAACTCGGTTTTGACGTGGATAGTACTGAGGATGCAGCCATATTTCCTGTTCTCTGGTCATGTAATATTGAAGACAAGCCGGCAGGTGAAATCAAAGTTGCGCAGATTGAGGCGCTTGGATTGATCCAAGGCAATAAGTACGATTTGCTGTCTGGCACGGAACTCTCTCGTCAAATCAAAGCTGCACTCAACACAACAACATCTTGGGACGATTTTTGGGACGGGCTCATGGCTAAACAAATGGGCGTAGCCACGGGTAGATTAAATGATCTGAATCAAGCCTTGGCCTCACAATCAAGGCGCGTCATCTTTGTTTTCGACGGTATCGAGGATGCGTTTGCAGATGCTACTGATACGCATGCAATTGAGGCGATACAGGCACTTTTGCGTCTACCCAATCGTGTCAGAGAACTGGATGACAGGCACATAGGCGCAATGGTTTTCGT
>DDOT01000141.1:0-159 GCA_002341815.1 Thiobacillus sp. UBA2487
GAGCACCCCGGGCGTGGTCATCGATGGAAAAGTGGTGCATGCCGGCGGCGTGCCCAGCAGGGCGCAGGTCGAGAGCTGGTTCAGCGCGTGAACAAGCCCGGTTCGCCGATATCCCTGACATTTTAAGCCAGCGTTACCGGCTGTTACCCGGCAGGCGCA
>DDOT01000141.1:175-5384 GCA_002341815.1 Thiobacillus sp. UBA2487
TTACCCGCTACACCAACCAATCGTGGTTGTATGGCGTCGGCGTGCCGGATGGTTTTTTGGTCACGTAGCCAGTCGGCCACCACATTCCAGATGGGCTCGCCTTGTACGCCTTCGCCCACCGGCGCCCAGCCTGCCACTTTGTAGGTTTTGTTTAAATCCAGAGGTTTGTCATTGAGTGTTAATTCATTGATGCGTTGACCAAAGGGTGCGTTGGGCGAACAACTGTATCGCAAGCCGCCTACCCGTACCATGTCGCCGCCTTGTTGTTTGTAGGGGTCGGGGTTAAACAGGTTATCGCAGACATCCTCCATGATGGTTTTGATCTGTGCGCCGGTCATTTGCGTTAACGTGGTAGCCGGATAAGTGATTGCGGTTTGGTCCATCAGATGTTCCATGGTGATATATTCACCGGGCAGGATGGTGGTGCCCCAGCGAAAACCGGGAGAAAAGGCGATTTCCGCGTCTTTACTGGTCATTAATGCATCCAGGATTAACTGGTCGAAGCTGCCATTGAAATTACCGCGTCGGTACAAGGTATCTTCGGATAGCGCGAGGTTTTCTTGCAGTTTATTCAGATAAGGTGCCCGAACCTGTTCGATCAAATGGCTCATCTCGGTGTCCGGCGCCAAAAGATTGGCGAATACGGGTACCAGTTTGTAGCGGAAATCGCGGATTTTTCCGTCACGCACATCAAAATCCAGCACACCGACAAATTTTCCGTTGGATCCCGCGTTGGTAACCAAGGTTTGTCCGCCGCTATTGTTGACGATGGTGGGGCTGGGTACGCCGTCATGGGTATGTCCGCCTAAAATCGCATCAATGCCGTGTACGCGACTGGCCAGCTTAAGATCGGTGTCCATGCCATTGTGGGATAAAAGAACCACGACTTGCGCACCTTTTCCACGCACTTCGTCGACCATGGTTTGCAAATGATCGTCTTGAATGCCAAAGGTCCAGTCTGGCACAAAATGGCGTGGATTGGCAATCGGGGTGTACGGAAAGGCTTGTCCGATTACGGCAACTTTTATGCCATTGATGTCGCGTAGACTGTAGGGTTGAAATACCGCATCGCCAAAATCATTGGTGGCGATATTTTGGGCTAGAAATTCGATATGCCCCTTCAGATCATTGTTTACCAAGTGTTGTACCCGATCGGCGCCGAGCGTAAATTCCCAGTGCCCGGTCATGATATCAACGCCCAGTAATTTGCACGCATCGACCATATCCTGACCATTGGTCCACAAGGCGGTGGCCGAGCCTTGCCAGGTATCGCCGCCATCCAGCAACAAGCTGCCGGGACGACTGGCGCGCAGTTGTTTGATGAGCGTTGCCAGATGAGCAAAACCGCCTACCTTGCCATAAACCTTGGCGGCATGGGTGAAGTCCAGACAGGTTAACGCGTAGGCATCACGACTGCCGGGTTTGATATGGAAGGCGCTAAGCAGGTGTTGGCCGGTCAAATGGGGCGGCTTGTTACGGCTATCTGCCACGCCGATGTTTACCGACGGTTCACGGAACCACACGGGCATTAATTGAGCGTGCGTATCGGTAATGTGCAGCAGAGAAACATTGCCAAAGGCGGGTAATTGATAAAATTGCCGACCATCGCCATTGGATAATGCGGCTTTACTGTCTAAGGAAAAACCTGCGGCGGACGCGGCCGCCAGCATCTGAAGAAACTCGCGACGACTGAGAGACATGGGTTTACCTCAAGAAAGTGTGGCTTGACCGACAAACTGGGTGCCCAGATTATCGACGGCGGTGATGCTGATGGTGTCGCCCGATTTTGCGCCTGCAACACGAAATTCGAGAAACGGGTTTTTGGAAATGCCGATACCCCACTGTGCTTCCATGACGGGTGTGCCGTTCAATGTGGCGGTAACATGATTGATAAAGTGGGCAGGAATCAGTTGGCCGGTGGCAGGGTCTTTGCGCAAGCCGGTTTCCATATCGTGATGAATCAGTGCTTTAATATCCGCAATGCCATTGTTCAAGCTTGCGCGCATCATAATCGGTTGAGCCATGTGGGTCGTCCNNTCGTCCTTATCAAATAATCTGTGTGATATTAACCGCCGCAACCGCCAGCCGTTACTTTGATTTGTTTCGCTGTGGTGAACACCTTGTCGCCTGCTTTGATGGCGATACGAACATCAGAGGTTTTAGCCATTTTGATTCGTGTCGAAATGTAGGGTAGTGCGCCAGGTAAAAAATCGAATTCAGCGATCAACGGATTCGGATTGTCGGGTACAAAAATCGCAATACTGGTGGTGCCGGGTACATGACTGGTGACTTCAACCGGAACGACCGCGCCGTTTTCGGCAATTTCCGGCACTTTCAGCTCAATATCGCTGGAGTCGGCAGCATGCGCATAGCCAGCCTTGTCCAGTGCATCCGACAGCGTGGTGGCCGTGAAGGCCGCAGAATTCCAACTAGCGGCAAACGCTCGCGTGGCTGAGAGTAACCCGCTACTTAACAGGCTGCCGAACATAGCGAAACGGGCAGCGGTTTTTAAAAACGATCGACGATGATGTGTCATGGGTGTGCTTTCAGGTTAACGTTACAAAATCAGGCGCGTACAAAGTCCCAGCCTTGACGCACCCGCCGGTTGATTTCTTCCAGGGCAGAACCGGCCATGCGGGTGTTGGGCAACAAATGCACGTGAATGCCACGCGCTGCCAATCCTTCCAATGTTTGTTGGCATGCATAAAGATGCAAATTGGGATACATGGCTTGCATTTTTTCGATACGAGCCTTGAATGGACTGCCGCCATCAACCAGCAGGTTGATGCCGTTGCCATTGGCTAAAATTTCCATTTCGAGCGGACGTTTGGTTGCATCGTATGAGGTCAGCAATTGTTCGGTTTCATCCAGTGCGGACTGTAATCGCACGGGATTGGCGCTACTGACCTGCACCAGTATTTTATCGGGTTCTTGCGCAACATTATCATTGCCAATGGTGTTGATTAACCGGGCAAGCTTGGGCGGTGTGTCGGCAGGTTGGTTAACGGAGATCATCCAACCGGATGATCCACCGATTAGCAACAACACGGAGGCTGCAATCAGATATTGACCGTAAATACGTCGCCAGCCAAAGCGGTTGCGCAAGGGCGTGCTGGTGGGTTGCATATCTTGATAAGCATGTTGCAGCAGTCTTTTCAGCCCCTGGGTTTCACAAACCCTGTTGCGCAGGGGTTCGTCTTGTTCAATGGCTTCCAGTAACGAGGTTTGTTCGGCTGAATCGAGCTCGTTGTCTATGAACGCGTTAATGTGTTCATCAGATGGCCAGTTGGGCGGAGTCATTTGATTCTCCTCAGGGTTCCGGTTGCACGGGCGGAGGTGTTGGCATGTTCTTTCAATAATGTTTGCAAGCTCTGTCGGGCGCGGCATAAACGGCTCATCACGGTACCGATAGGAATTTCCAGTATGCAAGCCACTTCCATATAAGAGAATTCCTCCAGATCAACCAGCGTAACCACTTGGCGTTGTCCGATCGGTAACGAAGCAACGGCTTGGCGAACGTGTAAGACCAGTTGCGATTGAATTTGTTCGTTCTCGGGTGTTTTGGCATCTGATGGCAAGGTATCTGCCATTTCATCGATATTGTCTGTGTCGACGTGTTTGCGAAAATGGTCGCGCCAGCAGTTATGCAAAATAGTAAACAACCAGCTATCAAATTTTGCCTCATCTTGCAGTTGTGCCAAGTGCTTGAGTCCGCGAATCAAGGTTTCTTGCGTCAGATCTTCCGCCAGTTCACGATTTCGACTCCAGGAGTAAGCCACGCGAAACAGTCTGGGTCGAATTTGCTCAAATCGACGCTCTTCAACGTTTTGGCGATAAAACAAGGGCAAGATATTCATGCGGCAGTGCCTTTTCCGGTGGCTTGTTCAATATAAGACGCGAATGAAGGTGGCATTATTCCATGTAGTGTAACAATTTTTTAGAGGCCAATATCATGGACATCCTATTCCCTTGCTGGTTGGAAACCCCGGCATTCAGGCATGAAGCAGCGCCAAACATCGGACTGAACGGCGGGATTTTAAAGGCGCGCTCCGGGAGGAGGNNCGGGTGGTGTGTACGCTAATGCAGGTAATTCAAAAGGCCACGATGGCATAAAAATCGATTTGATTACCAAAAGCCGCAGCCGTTGATTCAGCCAAATTCAAGCCGCTGCTGCCATTGGCTTTCAGGATGGCTGTTGGGTTGGGTACCAACAGTCGGCGATCGATATAGTCCATGGCAATCCTTGTCCACGGGGTGAAGTGGTATTGTAGCGAAACCCCGGTGTTTTCGAATACACGGTCCTGTGTGGCAATATTGGGCAAGCGGTCATAGTAATCATAGCGCACCACCGCTTCGATATTTTTGCTGAAGAACCAGCCTAGCGATGCATCATAGCCCCAAGCGCGATTGCTGCTGTTTGGGTAAAACGTGGCATCATATTGCGCAGGGGAGACGCCGGCGACACCGTCGAACGAGGCAGGGGCTTCAATATTCCCGGTTCCGGAAATGAATTCAAACTTCCCGCTCCAGCCGTTTTGCTGCATGTAGCCTTTGCGTGCTGTCATGCCAAAGCCATCTCGCACCATGGAACTGGAAACGCCATTCAACTGAGGATCGGCTTTCTGGTACCAAATATAGCCGGTGATGTCGTCTCGAAAAATGCGATCGGATTTTTCGCTGAGTAAATACGAGGCTTGCAGACGCCCTGCATAAATGGGGCCATTATCGGTGCCGGTTTCAAATTGCCGACCATATTCACCGATCATCAAACCATACGCAATTTCGGTTTTCGGATTGGCCATCCACCAGTTTTCCAGTTGTACCCCGGGGTAGCGAAAACCATTATTACCGGATAAAGCGGCGGATCCTACCGAGTAACCGCCCGCTGCAGCAGCGGCATAGTGTACGTTGCGCTCATAAAAAACCGGTTGCATCAATTGGCCGGTTGCTGTTGTGAATGAATCCAGAAAGTTGAACGCCATAAAGCCTTGCATGGCATCCTCTGGCCCAGGGGCACGAATAATACCCACCTCAAAGCGATTACCCAAGGGTAGCAGATGGCTGAATGTCATATTGGCATCAATGATGCGTGGGGCGTAATTGCCAAATGAATAATCATAGGCATTTTGACCTGCTTCAGAGCCAACGTAGTAAGAAATGTCAGGTGTGATGTTGCCACGAACCAAAAAACGGGCGCGCTGCAAATATC
>DDOT01000176.1 GCA_002341815.1 Thiobacillus sp. UBA2487
CAAAAGACCAGTGAGGGCGCGCGTCAATTTATGAAATGATCGGGTTAATGATTCACCAGCAAATTCACCGATATTTTCCGAGTGAGCTTATTGCTGAAACGATCGGGCCAGAAACACTCGATTCATCCGTTGATTTCGGTAACGACCTTCGATTGGCTGTTATAATCAAAATTGTTAATGTCTTATGTGCGGGAAGCGTCATGCCCAACCTTCGCTGGCCAGTTGTGATTCTGGCCGCCCTGACCAGCATACTTTTTTCTGGTATTGCCATTGCCACCATGACAGTTGCGCTGATTTGGCCCAAACTGCCCGACATGCAGGCGCTCACTGATTATCATCCCAAAATTCCCATGCGGGTCTACACGGCGGATGGCGCGCTACTGGCCGAATTTGGTGAACAACGCAGAGCGGTCATTACCTTGGCCCAGACGCCAAAAATACTGCAACAAGCCATCCTGGCCGCTGAAGACGAACGATTTTATGAACATGGCGGCATTGATATGATGGGTGTTCTGCGCGCTGCGGCTGCCAATCTGGTGAGTGGCGGTGCGCGAGAGGGCGCTTCCACCATTACCATGCAAGTGGCGCGCAACTTTTTCTTGACCCGAGAAAAAACCCTGAGTCGAAAGCTCAACGAAGCACTGCTTTCAATTAAAATCGAACGCAGTTTAACCAAAGACCAGATTCTGACCCTGTATATCAACCAGATTTATCTTGGACAACGCGCCTATGGTTTTGCCGCCGCGTCAGAAACCTACTTTGGCAAACCCGTCAATAAACTCACCATTGCTGAAGCGGCCATGCTGGCCGGCTTGCCCAAGGCACCTTCCCGGTACAATCCGGTTGCGAATATGCAACGCGCTACCGCCCGTCAGCATTACGTCTTGGGGCGCATGCTGGCCTTGCACGACATCACCCAGACCGAATACGACAACGCCATTCGTCAGCCCTTGAACGTACGCCACAGTGCATCGGTCAGCTATGCAGTGCACGCTGATTATGTGGCTGAAATGATCCGGCAAGCCATGTATGACCGTTACCATGATGACATTTATACCAACGGGATGAAGGTATATACCACGTTACGCAAGCGCGATCAGATAGCCGCCGACAATGCCCTTTGGCAAGGGGTTGAAGAGTATGACCATCGCCATGGTTATCGCGGCCCGGAAGCTTATGTCAAATTGCCCGCCGGCGAATTGCAACCGGATGCACTGGATGATTTACTGCAAGACTTTTCACCTGTGCATGATCTTTTACCGGCGGTTGTGCTGAATGCAGACCTGCATCATGTGCAAGCCTGGGTACAAAACGGCAGCGTTGTCGAGTTGCATGACAACGCACTCAAGCCGCTTGCCCGTTTCCTGAATCCGACGGATAACACCAAAGCCGCATTGCGCCCGGGCGCGGTTATCCGTTTGCAACATGCAAACGATGGCAACTGGCAAATCGCGCAACTACCCAAGGTGCAAGCCGCCCTGGTTGCCCTTGACCCCCACACCGGCGCCATCCGCGCATTGGTCGGCGGATTTGACTTCAACACCGACAAATACAATCATGTCACGCAAGCCATGCGCCAACCCGGCTCAAGTTTCAAACCATTCATCTATTCAGCAGCCTTGACCAAAGGATTTACACCGGCCACCCTGCTGGAGGACTCCCCGATCAGTATTCCCGCCGAACAAACCGGTGGGGTAGCCTGGAATCCAAAAGATTATGAAGACAAATGGAATGGCAGCTTGGTCAGCATGCGTGACGCGCTGGTACATTCGCTAAATTTACCTACCATTCGCATCCTGCAAGCCATTACACCGGCCTACGCACAGGAATACGTTAAACGCTTTGGATTTACGCCGGATCATGTGCCGCCTTACTTGACCATGGCGCTGGGCGCCGGCAGCGCAACACCGTTGCAAATGGCCTCAGCCTATGCCATTTTTGCCAATGGCGGTTCGCAGATCCGCCCATGGATCATCGACCGGGTAGAAGATCAGTCAGGTCACATCATCATGCGTTCAACCCCGCAACCCTTGCACCCCGTGATCGACCCTGCCAATGCATTTATCATCACCAGCCTGATGCATGATGTCACCCGACGCGGCACGGCAGCAGCAGCAGCCAAGCTTGGCCGCGACGATATTGCAGGCAAAACCGGCACCACCAACGATCAAGTGGATGCCTGGTTCGCCGGATTTCAGCCGAACGTTGTTGCCGTGGCGTGGATTGGCTTTGACCAACCTCACTCGCTGGGGGCAGGTGAAACCGGTGCGCGCGCAGCGCTGCCGATCTGGATGAAATACATGGGTGACGTGCTGAAAGATCAACCGCAAAGCCCGTTTACCGCACCGGCAGGCGTCATCACGGTCAATATCAACCCCTTGACCGGCCTGCCCACCAGTCCGGGCGAACCGGGCACACCGGAATACTTTCTCAAAGATTTTCCGCCTGGCGGGGTTAATCCGGCCAATGCGGTCAATAATACCCCGCCTGATGCCGGTTTGGCCGCAGCGCCTGCGGACAGCACAACCAGCAGTCCGCAAACCCCGCCGCCGCCAAACCCGTTGGGTGACCTCGCCGCCCCACATTAAACATGATGAGCCATAACCCGACCCGCACCTTGATTGCCCAACTGGCCGCCCGCTTGATGCAAGAACATGGGATTCGTGACTTTGCCCAGGCCAAGCGCAAGGCTGCCAAACAACTCGGCATTGTTGAAGCACACCACTTGCCGGCCAATGCCGAAATTGATCAGGCCATTCGCGAGTACAACGCTGTCTACCACAGCGATACCCAACCCGGTTTATTGCGTGAATTACGTTTGGCAGCATTGGAAGCCATGGAAATGCTGCACCAGTTTGCGCCCCAGTTGACCGGAGCCGTTCTGAACGGCACCGCTGGCCCACACTCGGATATTCAACTCGAACTGTTTACTGACAGTGAAAAAGACGTTGAAATGTATTTGCTGAATCGCAAGTTACCTTTCCGGCAAGCCCAATGCATTGCCACATCAGGCGCTCAAGGTCGCCGGGCCATACCCTGCTTCATTCTGGAAGGGATAAGCTGCGATATTCGCATCACGGTCTACCCCCCAGACGCCCTACGCCGATCGTCTCGACCGGACGGCTTGCGGCGCGTATCGGTGTCACAACTCAAAACCCTGATGGCGCAAGACGAAAATCCGGTTGTCACGACCAGCCCGGATTGATTTTTATGCCACAGGTGCATCCTTACCCGATCTTTTCATGACCCAAAATGCAGGGTGAGGTACACGTTGATTCATGAAAAATCCCGGTTAATCAGCGGATTCCTCTAACCAAGTCGCCACTTGAAGTGCAAAATAGGTTAATACACCATCCGCACCAGCACGTTTAAACGCCAACAAAGCTTCCAGAACACATTTTCGTTCATCAATCCAGCCGTTGGCCGCAGCCGCCTTGAGCATGGCATATTCACCGCTCACCTGATAGGCATAGGTTGGCACCCCAAAGCGCTCTTTCACGCGCCAAACGATATCCAGATAAGGCAAACCCGGCTTGACCATCACCATGTCTGCACCTTCCTGCAAGTCCAACGCGACTTCCCGCAACGCTTCATTGCCATTGGCAGGGTCCATTTGGTAAGTCTCTTTACTGCTGCGCCCCAATTGGGCCGCCGATCCCACAGCTTCACGAAATGGCGCATAAAATGACGACGCATATTTAGCAGAATACGCCATGATGCGCGTCAGCGCGAAGCCGTGTTGATCCAACTGTTGGCGGATAACACCCACCCGACCATCCATCATATCGGAAGGTGCCACGATGTCGGCTCCAGCCGCCGCATGAGCCAACGCCTGACGACACAGCACTTCCACCGTTTCATCATTCTGCACATAACCCTGCTCATCAATCAAGCCATCCTGACCATGACTGGTATAGGGATCCAGTGCGACATCGGTCATCACGCCTAACTGAGGGAACGCTTGCTTGATAGCGCGCACCACACGTGGAATAAGACCGTCCGGGTTATAGGCCTCGGCTGCATCCGGCGTTTTCAAGGCGGGGTCAATCGACGGAAACAATGCAATCACCGGAATACCGGCCGCCACGCAGCGCGCCACTTGCGGCAATAATCGATCAAGTGACAGCCGTTCAACGCCCGGCATGGAAGACACGCTCTCGGTCCGGTTGGCGCCATCCAACACAAAAACCGGCCAAATCAAATCATTAACACTTAATACATGCTCACGCATCAAGCGACGACTAAAATCATCGCGTCGCATTCTACGCATGCGCACCACCGGAAACCCACTCTGACCATTCATACGCCAACCTCCAATCTAAATGCCAACCATTGAGATAGCAAAACGCACTATTTATTCCCACACCGTTGCAACTCGTGGAGACGTTAATTGGCGCTTCC
>DDOT01000009.1:0-193 GCA_002341815.1 Thiobacillus sp. UBA2487
TTTGTTTGGTATATCCTTGATGGCCTTTTGCAGGGTAAATACGCTGCCCGGTCGATTGGTGGGATCGATTTGCAGGCAAGCATCAATGATTTCCAGTAGTTCGGTGCTGTATTTTCCCCGCCATGCCTTGGTCGCCGGTATCAGTTTATCATGTTCCAACCGGCTGTCAGCGGCTTGGGGTGGGGTGTCGTTG
>DDOT01000009.1:219-937 GCA_002341815.1 Thiobacillus sp. UBA2487
TGTCTGTCCATGGACCAAGTCCGGGGCTGACGTTGGGCTGGTATTGTTCGGGGGCGGCAAATCCCGGGGTGTACATGGACACCAACCGGGAATGTTCCTTGTTAAAGGCTAGTCTGGCAGCGCCAAAATCAATCAAAACCGGATTGCCATTACTTCGAATGTAAATGTTGGATGGTTTGATATCAAGGTGCAGCAGTTTTTGGGCGTGCACTTCGCGCAAGCCGTTAAGCAATTCAACAAACAACCTTCGGATAAAACTTTCGCGAATATTTCCGTCTTTCGATCGAATGTACTCTTGCAGATTTTTGCCGCGTTCGTAGCGCATGACCATATACACGGTTTCGTTGGCGCGGAAGAAGTTTTCAACCCGNNACGATGTTGGGATGCGTGATGCGGGCAAGGGATCGTCCTTCTTCAAAGAAATAGCGCATGCCGAATTTGAATGCCTGCTGTTTTTCCTCGTTGATGGGGTAGACATGCTGATACGCATCGCGTTTGACCAGATTGGTCGGCATATATTCTTTGATGGCGACCTCACGGTCGTCGTGATCATAGGCAAGGTACACCATGCTGAACCCGCCGCCGCCAATTTTTCTGACAATGCGGTAGTCTTGCAGCGTATAGCCACAGGGTAGCGGTGAAGGAGATTCTGCTGTCATAGGTTGGATTTATTATTCGCCGAGAACGGGTGCGCTGGTTATTATAGCCCGATCATTTC
>DDOT01000009.1:964-6787 GCA_002341815.1 Thiobacillus sp. UBA2487
AATTGAATAAAATTTCAATATGAAACAAAAGACCAGTGAGGGCGCGCGTCAATTTATGAAATGATCGGGATAGTGTGTAACTGGCTTTTTTATTACCTGACAATCGCATAATTTCGTGCGTGTCCGCAAGGTTGTGACGTTGTGATAAATTTGTCACGTTGACGATGTAAGGTGTCAGCATTAATTTTTGAGGAACCAAGATGATGTATTGGAAAAGAGTTCTGATTTTAACCTTGATGCTTATCGGGGCAAGCAAGGCCGGTGCCGAGCAGAATATGCCGGAATTGGATCATGTGTTTGTGATCATGATGGAAAACCATTCTTACGCAGATATCATGAATAGTCCCAATGCCGTATTCATTCATCGTTTTGCGCATGAAGCGAATTTGGCTACCAATTATTATGCGGTTGGGCACCCCAGCCTGGTGAATTATCTTGAGGTGGTGGGGGGCTCCAATTTTGGTGTGCAGACCGATGACGCACCCGATTGGCATGGTCGGCAACCCGGTAAGGGCTTGATCGAACCGATAGCGGGCACAGGCAAAGAAGTGCCGGTGATTGCCGCGATGGCGCCACAAGGGCGTGCCTTGTCCGCCGCAATTTGGCATGCTGATAATGTTGCGGAACAATTGGCACGTGCGGGAAAACACTGGAAAACCTATCAGGAAGATTTGCCGGTAAATGGTCAGGTGGATGGCGTCAATTATAGCGATGGTTTGTTTACTGACCAACAAGAAGGCGTTTATCCGGTTGCCGGTACGTTGCCCCACCTGTATGCGGTGAAACATAATCCGTTTGCTTACTTTGCAGGTCTGCAGTCCGGCAAATCAGTTCATGCTGCGTATGATAATATGCGCGGATTTATCGGCATGAATGGTTTATATGCCGATTTGGCAACCGGCAAATTGCCGGAATTGGCATTCATTGTGCCGAATCAGTGCCACGATATGCATGGCATGCATGATAATGGCGAGTTGTGCGGCAATGATGATGCCCTGATCCGCATGGGTGATATCGAGGTGCAAACCCTGGTTAACGCCATCCACGCATCTCCGGCGTGGAAAAGCGGTCGTTCTGCCATTGTGCTGGTATGGGATGAAAACAGTTATGGGTCGGATCCTAATCGGGTGGTGATGGTGGTGGATACCAATTACGGGCGGCATGGCCAGGTAAGTGACCGTCCGTATAGTCATTTTTCGTTGTTAAAAACCTTGGAACACGGGTTTGGCTTGCCTTGTATCAATCATGCTTGTGACAGTGATGTACGGGTAATGACAGACCTGTTTGATTGATCGGTTGCGCGGCAAACCTGCTTGTCTAGTGGGGCAAGCGCGACGGGCAGGCGGTTCGATTGGTCTGCCCGACTGCACGGTGCCCGATGATTTTCACAACGGCGATTGTTCTTGCTGGCTGGGAATTACCAGTGAATACCCTAATTGCTCGTAATGGGCGATGCTGGGCAAGGCGCCGATGTTGACGATGGCCGGGTTCTTGTTGCTCAGGCCATCCATGTCCGAAGGTTTTAGCCCGAATCCATGGACCGAATTGCCGCAGTATTCGATATGCACCCCTTGCTTGGCCAGTTCTGCCCATTCATCGATGGTGCCTTGATGATCGAGGTAATTCTTTTTCGCGAACATGGCAACCGCAGGACCTTCAATGATCACCACCAAGTCCGAGCCGGGCTGTGCGATAATCCGTTTCGCGGTAACATAGCCAAATGAAACATCGCCGGGGACGCGTACTTTTAAGTCCATCACCACTTTCAGGTGGGAAAACGGCTGCATCGAGCGGTCGATGGCGGTGCCTCCCGGCGCAAAACTGTCGTCGTCACCCGCGCTGGCCGGCAGGCTAACGCCACATAATGTGGTCAGGAAAATTACGGCAATTGCGCGGTGAATCAGGTTTGGCATGTGAGCTCCTTAGATGAATGATACGATCAGTTTCTGGAAGATCGGGGCCGCCCGATCTTTCCATGAATTCGCGTTATGGTAACCATATTATGCTGTCTGAATGCTGAGTGAAAAAATCGTGACTGGACATGTTTTTATTGTGACTGCACCTTCGGGTGCTGGCAAGACCAGTTTGGTGCGCGCCATGCTGGAAAAAGATCCTAAGGTGAAACTATCGGTTTCGTGGACAACGCGCGCGCCTCGTTCGGGCGAATTGGACGGACGGGATTATCACTTTGTTGATAGGCAGACATTTTCTGCCATGTTGGCGGCTGGCGAATTTTTGGAAAGCGCGCTGGTATACGGTAACTACTATGGTACATCAGAAATCTGGATACGCGAGCGCATTACAGCCGGACAGGATGTGTTGCTGGAAATTGACTGGCAGGGTGCGCAACAGGTACGGCGGTTGTTTCCCGAAGCGGTTGGCATTTTTATTGTTCCGCCTTCGCTGGACGTGTTGGAACAGCGGTTGCACAACCGTGGGCAGGACAGTGAAGAAACTGTGGCGCGGCGCATGCGGGTGGCGCGTCAAGAGATCAGTCATGCGGTTGAGTTCGATTATGTTATCATGAATGACAATTTTGAGACGGCGCTTGCCGACTTGTTGGCTGTGGTGCGCGCTCAGCGTTTGCGTGGCACGGTGCAGCAGCATGTGTATGCGGCGTTGTTTTCTTCTTTAAATAATTCCTGACAGGTGAGATGATGGCCCGTGTAACGGTAGAAGACTGTATTGGTAAAATTGGTAATCGCTTTGAATTAACATTGGTGGCAACTTATCGTGCCCGTCAGTTGGCTAATGGCAATACGCCCAAGGTTGATGCGGGGCGTGATAAACCGGCTGTGGTGGCCTTACGCGAGATTGCCGCCGGTGAAATCGGGCGCGAAATGCTGGGTCGCATTCGCCATTAAATCTGATACAGCAGGCTGAACCCGCATGCCCGGTTTTAATGAACTTGAATCGCTGATTCAGTATCTCAAACCCGCCGATATCGATCAGCTTCGAGACGCTTACGCATTTAGCCGCGATGCACATAGCGGACAGTTTCGTAAAAGTGGTGAGGCGTATATTTCTCATCCATTGGCAGTGGCGGGTATTTTGGCGCGCTGGCACCTTGATGCACAGGCATTGATGGCAGCGCTACTGCATGATGTGATTGAGGATACGCCGGCAACCCGTGAGGAGTTGACCAACCGGTTTGGCAAACCGGTGGCTGAACTGGTAGATGGCGTGTCCAAGTTGGACAAGATCGAGTTTCAGACCGAGGTTCATGCGCAAGCAGAAAATTTTCGCAAGATGCTGCTGGCCATGGCGCGCGATGTGCGTGTCATCTTGATTAAACTGGCCGATCGTTTGCACAATATGCGCACGCTGGATTCCATGTCGCCAGACAAACGCCGGCGCATCGCGCAGGAAACCAGCGATATTTATGCGCCAATTGCGAACCGGCTCGGTCTGAACAGTTTGTATCAGGAAATGGATGATCTCAGCTTTCATTTTCTGTTTCCCAATCGCTATCGTGTGTTGGCGCAGGCTGTCAAATCTGCGCGGGGCAACCGGCGTGAAGTGGTAGAAAAAGTACGCGAATCCATTTCGCATAAACTGGCAGAGGCACATCTGCCGGCAGTGGTGGCCGGTCGAGAAAAGCATCTGTACAGCATATATAAAAAAATGCAGGAAAAGTCACTGGCCTTTTCCGAGGTGTTTGATATTTATGGCTTTCGGGTGCTGGTCAATGATATCCCGTCTTGCTATCTGACGTTGGGTTATCTGCACGCGCTGTATAAACCGATTCCCGGCAAGTTCAAGGATTACATCGCCATTTCCAAAGCAAACGGCTATCAGTCGTTGCACACAACGCTGTTCGGGCCATTTGGCACACCAATTGAAATCCAGATTCGTACACACGAGATGCACAAAGTGGCAGAGGCCGGTGTGGCATCGCATTGGTTGTATAAAACCGGTGATGCGGATTTGAATGACGTGCAGCAGCGTACCCACCAATGGTTGCAATCCTTGCTTGAAATTCAGGAAGGCGGCGGCGATTCGGCCGAGTTTCTTGAACATATCAAAGTGGATTTGTTTCCTGACGAAGTGTATGTGTTTACCCCTAAGGGCAAGATTTTGTCATTGCCGCGCGGTGCCACGACGATTGATTTTGCCTATGCTGTGCATACCGATGTCGGGAATCATTGCAGGGATGTCAAGGTCAACGGACAGTTGGTGCCAATGCACACCGTGTTGCGCAATGGCGATCAGGTTGAGGTGATTACGCAGGCATCGGCGCGTCCGAATCCGCACTGGATCAATTTCGTGGTGTCCGGCAAGGCGCGCGCGCACATTCGCCATTATTTGCGTACCATGCATGCCGCAGAATCCGTTCGGTTGGGTGAACAAATGCTTGGGCAAGCTATCCGCGCGCTGGGGGTCAATCCTGCGGACATCAACCCGACCTGTTGGGATCGACTGGCGCGCGAAACCGGGCGCAGCAAACAGGAGATTTTAACCGATATCGGCTTGGGCAAGCGCCTGCATTTTGTGGTTGCACGCCAGTTGTTGCTGAAAGAAGCTGGCCAACCATCGCTGCAGCGACCGAATACGGTGATTTTCATTCGCGGTTCGGAAGGCGTGGCGGTTCAGTTGGCACGGTGTTGCAGTCCGATACCTGGTGATCCGATCATTGCGTTTGTTAAATCCGACCAAGGGTTGGTGGTACATACCCATGATTGTCCGGCGATCAAGCATTACCGGGATGCACCGGAAAAATGGCTGGATGTCGAGTGGGAGCCCGGGTTGAGCAAGATGTTTGATGTCAATATCAAATTGCTGGTATTGAATCAACGTGGTGTGCTGGCCAAACTGGCTGCCACCATTGCCGATGAAGGCTCGAATATTGATAATGTATCCATGGCCGAGGAAGACGGCAGCCAATACACCACGGTGTATTTTACCCTGCAGGTTGAACAGCGTATGCATTTGGCGCGGATTATGCGCGCGTTGCGCCGGTTACCTGAGGTTGTGCGGATTAACCGTGTGAAGCAGCGTGACCACACTGCTTTGCAGCAATAAGGCCGGGGTGAGTGATCGCGGCGCCTGTTGGTCATAAGCCAGAGGTCGACATTCAAATGAACGGTGGCGTAGGGATGGGGCTTGTCAGACACGGGTGGGTTTGTCGTATAATGAAAGACGCTGCAGGTCTAAAGTAGCTTTGCTGCTTGCGCTGACGTCAGCCAGCCCCTGCAGGATTTGTCGGAATGTAGCCCAGTCTGGTTAAGGCGCCACGTTCGGGACGTGGAGATCGAAGGTTCGAATCCTTTCATTCCGACCATTTCGCAGCTTCTTTTTATATTCTTCATTTTCTCCTAAGTCTTTCTGGTTAGAATAGCCGGCATGTTTCGTGCCGGAGTGTTGATATGTACCGTTGGTTTGTCGTTGCGTTGGGATTGGTGCTCGGCGGGTGTGCCACCTATCAGGCTCAGGATTTGCCAGCCCGTGGCACAGATGCGCCCCATTTAACGGATGTTCAACCTGCTGTCGATGCAGTGCCGGGGCTTCACCATTTGTATCATCCGCAAGATGGATTGGATGCTGATGAGTTGGCGATGTTGGCTGTGGCCAATAACCCGCGTTTGCGTGCGGCGCGCTCGGCGTTGCACGTCAACGAGGCCCAAGTGTTCGCAGCCGGTTTGCTGGCCGATCCGCAACTTGGGGTAACCAATGATTTGACCATGACGCCGGGCACCAGCAATGCGTGGGCGCTTGGTTTGGGGTTTGATGTGGGCGATTGGCTGATGCGCTCATCTCGTCGTTCGGTTGCACAAGATTTATATCAACAAAATCGGCAAAACCTGCTGTGGCAGGAATGGCAGG
>DDOT01000009.1:6809-9666 GCA_002341815.1 Thiobacillus sp. UBA2487
CAAGCCGATGCGGCTGCCTTGAACATTCAACAACGTGAAGCAGCCATGTTGGCGCAAGCTGCGCAGGCGAGCCGGCACGCCTTGCAAGCCGGCAATGTCAGCCAGGATGTGGCCAATGCAGATTGGTTGGCGTGGCAGATGGCGCGGCAAAAATTGTCCGACAGGCAACAGCGTGATCGGCAGACGCAGGCCGATTTGCACAATCTGTTGGGTATCGCGCCCGGCGATGAGATCCATCTGCAGGGCCAATTGGCCGATATGCCGGTTGACCGTGCGCAAATTCAGAATACCATGCAAGGCCGGTTGGCTGAGCGACCGGATTTGCGCGCTTTGCGCGCCGGCTATCAGGCACAAGATGATGTTTATCGGGCCGGTATTTTGGCGCAGTTTCCCATGTTGGGGGTGGGATTGTCGCGTGCGCAAGACAACACCCAAGCCAATAGTGCCGGATTCGGCCTAACACTCAGCTTGCCGATATTCAATCGTAACCGCGGCAATATCGCGGTTGCCAAGGCCAGTCGTCAGCAACTGTATGATGAGTATCAGACGCGTTGGCAAGAGTCGGTAAATGAAATTTTGCAGGCGCTGGACAATATGGCCACGTTACAGCATTTGTCACAAACCGCAGTTGCGCAAGAAACGCAGCTCAAGGCGCAGGCTGTGGCTACGCAACNNAAGCCGCGTTGGTCAGGGGTGATGTGGCGGGCCCTGACGCCTTGCGGATGCAATTGGCCCTGTTAGACCGTCAGCTTGATCAGATCGCTATTCATCAAGCCTTGGTTGAGCAGCGGATTGCTCTGGATACGTTGATGGGCCCACAGGCCAGCGAATGGAGGTAATGGGTAATGGGTGATGAAAGGTGGATGGGTGCGATGTTATCGCATACGCGTTGGCTGGTGGGCGGCCTGCTGTTGACCCATGTATTGGGTCAAGGGGCGATGGCTGCGGAGGATGACCCTGCGCCACCGGTTAAACCGGCCAGTGCGCTGGTTCAATTGGTCCGCTTGCACCAACGGATGATGGGGCATGTGGTCGATGCTTGGGGGGAAGTGGGGGCCGATGCCCGGATGAGTCAGGTGATTAGTCCGGCGGTGGCTGGTCAAGTGCAGGCATTGCATGTGGTGGCAGGACAAGCTGTTGAGCAAGGTGAGTGTATGCTTACTTTTGTTACGGCTCCTGAGATACGGCAGGTATGGCAACAGGCATTGAATGCGNNCGCTGAGCAAAAACGGGTGGATGTGCTGTTGACTGAGCAATTGGCGACGACATCCCAACGAGATGCTGCCGAGCGTGCGGTACATGACGCGACCCAAGCCGTCGAAGCATTGCAAGCGCAGGGCGCTGATCGGCCCAGTCAACGAATATGCGCGCCTTTTGGTGGTTGGGTGCAACAAGTGGCGGTCAGTAACGGCCAGCGCGTGCCCGCTGCGAGCACATTGTTGGTCTTGGTGCCCAATCAGCCGGGTAATGTGGTACTGCAGGTCGATCCGCTGGATGCGGCGCAGATCAAGGCAGGAAGTTCAGTCGAGTTGGATGACATGAACAGCACTGGTCGTGCACAGGGCAAGGTTTGGCAAGTGGCCGGTGCAATTAACCCGCAAACGCGCATGCGCGACGTGACCGTGCGCATTCCGGCTGGCAGTTTTGCACCTGGCCAGCGTGTTCACGCACACATTCTGGAAAACCCGCATTTGGTGCTGGTGGTGCCGCGTTCAGCGGTATTGGCAGATGCCGATGGCAGTTATCTGTTTCAAGTGGAAAACGGGCGTGCACATCGTGTGACGGTTAAAACAGGCAATGAATCAGATGGTTGGCTAGAAGTGAGTGGCCACTTTAATTTGGGTTCGCCGGTCGTGGTTAGCGGCAATTATGAGTTGGATGATGGCATGGCGGTGCGTGGGGATGGGCGATGAGATTCGGAGACTGGATCCAGTATCATCGTCGTTCAATTTTGTCGTTGTTGCTGATTTTGGCGGTAGCGGGCATGGTAGCAGCATTTCGCCTGCCGGTGTCTTTGTTTCCGGCAGTTGATTTTCCGCGTGTGGTATTGACGCTGGATGTGGGTGACCGTCCGGCAGAAATGATGATCGTGGAGGTGACACGCCCGGTTGAAGAAGCAGTACGCAAGGTGCCGGGTGTGCGCTCGGTACGCTCGACCACCAGTCGCGGTTCAGCGGAAGTGTCGGTGACTTTCGATTGGGGAAATGACATGGCCATGGCGGCCAATCAGTTGGGCATGGCCATTAGTCAGATTTTGCCGTCTTTGCCGCAAGGTACGCAAATGACCGTGCGGCGCATGGATCCAACGGTATTCCCAATGCTGGCTTACAGTTTGACATCTACCCGTTTGTCGCAAGCCCAATTGTATGATCTGGCGCAATATCAATTGCGCCCGCTGTTATCCAGTGTTAACGGCGTGTCGCATGTCGATGTGCAGGGCGGACAGCAAGAAGAATATGAGGTGCAAATTGATCCGGTACGTTTGGCGCAATATGGTATGACCTTACAGGATGTTACGGCTGCGATTGCAGCAGCCAATACCATTGCAGCTGTTGGGCGCCTGGAAGATCACTATAAACTGTATCTGGCCGTGGCGGATACCCGTTTGCAAACGCTGGCGCAGCTCAACAATTTACCCGTACGTACCCCGGCAGGGGTGTTGGTGCCATTGAGTCGTTTGGCTGATGTAAGCGACGGTGTGGTGCCACAATGGGTGAAAGTGAATGCTAACGGACATCCTGCGGTGTTGCTGAACGTGTATCAACAGATGGGTAGCAATAGCGTGGCATTGGTGCATGACGCCACACAACGTCTGGCGGCCTGGCAGACCCATTTGCCGGCGGGTGTGACATTATCG
>DDOT01000139.1:0-979 GCA_002341815.1 Thiobacillus sp. UBA2487
TGCCAACTGGATTCTTGATCAATGACCTGGGTTGATGATTGGCTGGCTTGCCGAAACAACAACAACATCAAGCCCCCTACAATAATGGAAATCAACGCACCTACCATTAGTGAGACAAGACTAAAACCGCTTTGTGCTGATCGCATTATTGCAGCCCTATCATTTGCGTAATTTGGTACTGATGAGACAAGTGGTCAGCTCCCGTCCAGCCTATGGTAACGGTCAGTTGACAAGGGTAAGCCGAACAACTGCTATTATTATTCACGGTTAACAACCCGGTGCCCTGCGGCAGGTTGTTGGTAATGTAATTACTCCACTCATACTCTGCTTGTGACAGGGCATTCCCTGTTGCTGAACCCGCCGGTGCCTGCAAATTGTTCAATTGATTTAACGCAGGCAAATTATTGGCGCACTGAGCGAATGCGGCAGACGCAATTTGCTGCGCAGCATAGGCCGCATTGGCTTGATATTGAACTTGTCCGGACTGCCGCATCGCATACAACTCTGCCGCCAACACACCCAGCAACCCAATTAACACAATCGCCAAAGCAACCAGATTTTCAATCAGCATAATACCAGACTGTTGTTTAATATGAGGTAGTCGCATGATCAGCTTGCCGTAATTGTGGTTTTGCCAGAACCAAGTACCGATAATGTCCACTTCTTTCCACCGTTACCGGATGCAAATTGAACGCTGGGTGACCCTGAAAATTGACCGGATGGATTGATGGATAAATTGCCACCGCTCGGATTGACGGTTACATTTACCGTGCTATATGAATTTGAAAAATCCTGNNTTACTCAAGCAGCGTAAAACCGTAGCACCTTGACTAATCGACCACGCACAATTATTCGTATTGAAAGCCACCGTTAACGTCGTATCACGCGAGATGGCCATGGACTGCGCCCACATCAAGTCGTCCAGCAGGCGTTCACTGGCCGAATGCGAACGCATCGATCCAAGAGCCGTTGTGAACAT
>DDOT01000139.1:991-1191 GCA_002341815.1 Thiobacillus sp. UBA2487
GGTACGGCAGCTTGTAACAATATGCCAAATATTGCCATAGCCACCACCAATTCAATCAACGTTAGCCCAAGTGTTTTGCGGCCAGACAGTTGAGATACCCGCTTCATGCTAAGTCATTGAATGTTTCGATAACTGCAAAATAGTACAATCGCACATATTTGTCCAGCTTTAACCACACTAGCCCGATCATTTCATGAATT
>DDOT01000139.1:1247-5335 GCA_002341815.1 Thiobacillus sp. UBA2487
TCGGGTTAGATTACTGAATTTTTTTTACCCCCCTTGAAATTCAGATGACCGACCCCCATCATTAGCACTCGTCGGATGGGAGTGCTAATTCAACCTGCCAACCGAACGCTCTATTACCCGAAGCGCGCCGGACAAACCGGTTGCTTTAATGAACCAAAACTTATTTTTAATCAGGAGATTAGTAATGAAAATTCGTCCGCTGCACGACCGTGTCATCGTCAAGCGACTGGAAGAAGAACGCAAAACCGCTTCCGGCATTGTGATTCCTGACAGCGCCACCGAGAAACCTGATCAAGGTGAAGTGCTAGCGATTGGCAACGGCAAGATTGGTGATGACGGCAAAGCACGTCCACTGGATGTCAAGGTGGGTGATCGCGTATTGTTCGGCAAATATGCCGGTCAATCGGTAAAGGTTGACGGCGAAGAATTGCTGGTCATGCGTGAAGAAGACATCATGGGGATTTTGGAATAAACCTGCCTGTTACTGACTGTTAGCAAAATTATCTGAATTTTAAGGAGTATCAAGAATGCCGGCAAAAGACGTAAAGTTTGGCGATGTTGCGCGTCAAAAAATGATGGTTGGGGTAAATATTCTGGCCGATGCGGTTAAAGTAACTCTGGGCCCCAAGGGTCGTAATGTGGTATTGGATCGCTCGTTTGGCGCACCGACCATCACCAAGGATGGTGTATCCGTTGCCAAAGAAATTGAACTGAAAGACAAGTTTGAGAACATGGGCGCACAAATGGTCAAGGAAGTATCTTCCAAGACTTCCGACGTAGCCGGTGACGGCACCACCACAGCAACCGTTCTGGCGCAAGCCATGCTGAAAGAAGGCATGAAGTTTGTTGCCGCCGGCATGAACCCCATGGATCTGAAACGCGGCATGGACAAAGCGGTAACCAGCATCGTTACCGAATTAAAGGGCATTTCCAAGCCTTGCACCACCAACAAGGAAATCGCCCAAGTCGGCTCGATTTCAGCCAACAGTGACAAAACCATTGGCGACATCATCGCTGAAGCCATGAACAAGGTCGGCAAAGAAGGTGTGATCACCATTGAAGATGGCACCAGCCTGCAAGACGAACTGGCAGTCGTAGAAGGCATGCAGTTTGATCGTGGCTACTTGTCGCCGTATTTCATCAACAACCAGGACAAGCAAATCGCCGCACTGGAAAATCCGTTTGTGTTGCTGCACGACAAGAAAATTTCCAATATTCGCGACCTGCTGCCGGCACTGGAATCTGTTGCCAAGGCTGGCCGTCCGTTGCTGATCATCGCGGAAGACATCGATGGCGAAGCGCTGGCTACACTGGTGGTCAACAACATCCGCGGCATCCTGAAAACCTGTGCCGTTAAAGCGCCAGGCTTTGGCGATCGCCGCAAGGCCATGCTGGAAGATATTGCTATCCTGACCGGTGGCACCGTGATTGCTGAAGAAGTCGGCCTGTCGCTGGACAAGGTTACCCTGGCCGAACTGGGTCAAGCCAAACGCATCGAAGTAGGCAAGGAAAACACAACGGTGATCGACGGTGCTGGCAAGGAAGACGCTATCAAGGCCCGTATCGTGCAAATCAATCGCCAGATTGAAGAAGCCACCAGCGACTACGACAAGGAAAAACTGCAAGAACGCAAGGCCAAGCTGGCTGGCGGTGTTGCCGTAATCAAGGTCGGTGCCGCTACCGAAGTTGAAATGAAGGAAAAGAAAGCCCGCGTGGAAGATGCCCTGCACGCCACCCGCGCTGCAGTGGAAGAAGGCATTGTGCCAGGCGGTGGCGTAGCCCTGTTGCGTGCCAAAGCTGCCATTGGCACGTTGACCGGCGACAACCACGACCAGGATGCCGGTATCAAGATCGTGTTGCGCGCTATTGAAGAACCGCTGCGCCAAATCGTGATCAACTGTGGTGAAGAAGCCTCCGTGGTAGTAAACAAAGTGCTGGAAGGCAGTGGCAACTTTGGCTACAACGCCGCCACCAACACCTATGGCGACATGGTGGACATGGGCGTGCTGGACCCCACCAAGGTCACCCGCACTGCGTTGCAAAACGCCGCATCGGTTGCCAGCTTGATGCTGACAACCGACGCCATGGTAGCCGAACTGCCAGAAGACAAGCCGGCAGCCGCTGGCGGTGGCATGGGCGACATGGGTGGCATGGGTGGCATGATGTAATCCCCCGGTTGGCAACGAGCGTTAGCGAGTTGCCAACACACCACCGGTACATGACAAAAAACCACTCCCGGTTCGACCGGGGGTGGTTTTTTGTTACGCCAAGCAAGTACGTTACGGTTTTCTGTGATTAGACGCGCTTGAGCGGCGCTCCGCCGGTCGCGGCGGTACGCTGCGAGGCGTTGTTGCTTGGCGCGGTTTGGCCGATGACGGCCCTCCACCGGCACGCACTTGGGCTTGCCCCCGTCCGGCCCCACGCCCACCCGATCTGCCAGGCACTTGCGCCGTTACGGTTTTGGCGGTTGCGCTCGGTTCAAAACCCGCCACGATTTGCTGTGGAATCTCACGTTTGATCAGGCGCTCTATGCCTTTCAGCAAGTCCATCTCATCAATTGACACCAATGAAATCGCTTCGCCTTCCGATCCGGCGCGTCCGGTACGGCCAATGCGGTGCACGTAATCTTCAGCCACATTCGGCAACTCAAAATTGACTACATACGGCAGTTCGCTGATATCAATGCCACGCGCGGCGATATCCGTGGCCACCAACACCTGCAATTTGCCTGTCTTGAATTCGGCCAATGCCCGCGTGCGTGCGCCCTGACTTTTATTGCCATGAATCGCCATGGCCGGAATATCCTCTTTGTTCAACTGCTCGGCCAAGCGGTTGGCGCCATGTTTGGTGCGGGTAAACACCAATACCTGAAACCACTGGCGCTCTTTAATCAGATGAACCAATAACGCACGTTTTTTATCACTATCCACCGGATAGATGGTTTGGGTAATGGTTTCGGCGGTGGTATTGCGGCGCGCAACTTCAATCAGCGTGGGGCTATTCAGCAGACCATCCGCCAGCAATTTAATTTCGTCAGAAAAAGTGGCTGAAAACAACAGGTTTTGACGTTGTTTGGGCAACAAAGCCAAGATTTTACGGATATCGCGAATAAACCCCATGTCTAACATGCGGTCGGCCTCATCCAGCACCAAAATCTGCACGCTGGATAAATCCAGATTTTTTTGCGTCACATGGTCCAACAAACGCCCTGGGGTGGCCACCAAAATATCCACCCGACTGCGCAGACGTTGAATTTGCGGATTTAAACTGACACCGCCAAACATCGCCATCGAACTTAACTTGGTATACTTACCGTAAATTTGCACTGACTCTTCCACTTGGGCGGCCAGCTCGCGGGTTGGGGTCAAGATCAGGGCGCGCACCGGTGGTCGACCGGCGGAAGGACCTTTCACTGTTTTATCAGACAAACGCTGCAAGATCGGCAAAACAAAGCCAGCGGTTTTGCCGGTGCCGGTTTGCGCACCGGCCAACAGATCGCCCCCTGTTAAAACCACCGGAATCGCTTGCGCCTGGATCGGTGTGGGGACAGTATAGCCATGCTCTGTGACAGAACGAACGATTTCCTCGGTTAGACCGAGATCGGAAAATGACATAAAAACTCCGGAAATTCAAAGAAATGGAGCACCCACAGCCACTGATTCTTCTGTCAGACAGCAGGACACTCCGGCAGGCACATGCAGAACATCGATGCCAGATGCTGCGCATCATGCATCATGATCGGAACAAAAGCAATTCAAACCGCATCGGGATCTGAAACGCCTGCGATATTGGCGCATTTCCCGTATAATCAAACATTGCAAATTCACGCAACCAACCGGACTGAAGACCGGAAATGATGATCCGTTAAACACAATAAATAAACCAACAGGCGACAACACATGCAACCCTATGATCTTATCGTAATCGGCTCCGGCCCTGGCGGATATCGGGCAGCATTACTGGCAAAGCTGCGCGGACTTAATGTAGGCATTGTTGAAAAATCGGTTTGGGGTGGCACCTGCCTTAATCGGGGTTGTGTCCCCAAGAAAGATTGGCACCACACTGCACTTCTGGTTTCCGCCAGCCGT
>DDOT01000038.1 GCA_002341815.1 Thiobacillus sp. UBA2487
AAAGATCGGGATAGATTGCCGATCAATTGATGGGTGCCTGTTTTTGTAACACGATTGCCGTGGTTGCGTCGCAGCATACTTAATGTGTCTGATTACTGGCGCGTTTTTACTAACCAGTCGGATGTTTTGAAAGGAATGGAAAACCGTCATGATGGATAATTTTTTGCAGACGATGCAAACGCAGGCTGTTTGGTTGCCGCTCGATGATGGTTTGATTGCCGTGACCGGCGATGATGCAGAGACGTTTCTGCAAGGGCAGCTCACCAATGATGTACGGCGATTGGTTCATGGTCAGGCGCAATATGCCGGGATGTGCAGCCCCAAGGGGCGCCTGTTGGCCAGTTTTTTGCTGTGGCACGTGCAGGGTACCACCTTTGTGCAAATGACGAGTGAGATACAATCGTTTGTGCAAAAGCGTTTGGGTATGTACATATTGCGCTCCAAGGTCAAATTGGAGAATGTGCGTTCAGTATGGCATTTGATCGGACTGGCGGGAATGCAGGCAACGGCCTTGCTCGAAACGTTGGGTTTGCCATTACCCGGGCAGCGAATGTCGTGTTTGGCGGCGCAGGGTGTGATGGTGGTTCGTTTGGATGAACAGCGCTATTGTCTGGCATTGGATGAGGCTGCTATGGCGCGTTATGCACAATCTGTAGAAGAAGCGGCACAGCGTATGTCACCCGAACAATGGCGATGGCTGGATATCGCAGCAGGTATTCCGGTGGTTTTGCCGCAAACCCAGGATGAATTTGTGCCGCAAATGGTCAACTTTGATTTGACGCATAGCGTCGATTTTAAGAAAGGTTGCTATACGGGGCAGGAAATTGTGGCGCGCATGCAATACCTTGGACGGTTGAAGCGGCGTATGTATCGCGTGCATGCTGATGTAGAATTGTCGCCGGCCATGCCTGTGTTCAGTAGCGATATGACAGACCCGACGGGGATGATAGTGCAGGCTGCTCAAGCGCCGGAAGGCGGTTGGGATGCGTTGGCTGTGGTGCAGATTAGCAGCGCAACGTCCGAGGTCCTGCATGCAGGGGCTGTGGATGGTGCTGTGCTCGTTTTGCGTGATTTGCCTTATGCGGTAGGAGAGCCGGTTGTTTGATCCGTTGGTTGCTACGAGCCCGCTGGGCAAATCAGTGGATTATGCGGCGGGCTATGACCCTGGCTTGTTGTATCCGGTGGCGCGTGCGCCGTTGCGCGAGCGGTTGGCTATTGGTGAGAACCTGCCGTTTGGTGGTGCAGATGTCTGGAACGCGTATGAACTGTCTTGGCTCAATGGACGCGGTAAGCCGCAGGTAGCGATTGCCAGTCTTGTGTTTCCGGCTGATTCTCCGTGTATCGTTGAGTCAAAATCGCTGAAGCTGTACCTGAATGCATGGAGTCAAGTCCGGGTGAATCATGCTGATGAGGTTCGAGCGCAAATCGCAGCTGATTTGTCGCAGGTGGCTGGTGCTCATGTACAGGTGCGCTTGCAATTGCCCGACGATTGGTCGGCATTGCAGTTGGCCGAGTTGGATGGTGATTGCCTGGATCGCCTGGATGTGACTTGTGATCAAGTCGCTCCGGATATAGCGTTGTTGCAAAAAAGCGACAATGGTGAGGTGGTCACGCAAACACTTGTTACGCGCTTGTTTCGCTCGAATTGTCCGGTGACCGGTCAGCCTGATTGGGCGACGGTGCAAATCCGTTACATGGGAGAGGCGATTGATCAAGCCGGATTGCTGCAGTATTTGGTGGGTTATCGAACCCACAACGCGTTTCATGAGCAATGCGTGGAGCAGATCTTTGTCGATATTATGCGCGCCTGTCAGCCCGACCGGTTGCTGGTGTATGCGCGTTTTACCCGACGGGGCGGTTTGGATATCAATCCGTGGCGCAGCAATTTTACGGTCGCGATGCCTGTCAATTTGCGTCAGCCCCGACAATAAGGCCAAGGGAACCAACGTAAATAAAGTGAATAACTCACTGATTCCTTGGTCTGTTCATGCAAGATAACGACCGGACGGGCAAGCGGTCACATGCCCGGTAACATGCCTTTCATGCTGCGCATCATTTTCGCCAAGCCGCCTTTTGACATCATTTTCATCATTTTCTGCGCTTGCTCAAATTGGTTCAGCAGGCGATTCACTTCTTGAACGCTAACGCCAGCACCTGCGGCAATCCGGCGTTTGCGTGACGCTTTAATGAGCTCCGGTTTGGTCCGTTCCAATGGCGTCATCGAGTTGATGATGCCTTCAACCCGGTTGACTGCCTTGTCGTCGGCCCCTGCGGGCAGGTTAGCCCCGGACATGCCCGGCAACTTGTCCATGAGGGCGCTCAGTCCGCCCATATTACGCATTTGTTGAATTTGGGCCTTAAAGTCGTTCAGATCGAAGCCTTTGCCTTTGCGTAACTTGTCGGCCATGCGGTTGGCTTCGTCGCGATCGACATTGCGCTGGGCATCTTCAATCAATGTGAGTACGTCACCCATGCCGAGAATGCGTGAAGCCATACGGTCTGGGTAGAAACGCTCGAGTCCGGTAAGTTTCTCACCAACGCCCACAAATTTGATGGGCTTACCGGTAACGTGACGCACCGATAATGCCGCTCCGCCGCGTGAATCGCCATCCAGTTTGGTGAGAACGATGCCGGTTAGCGGCAAGGTGTCGTTGAACGCGCGTGCGGTGTTGACGGCATCCTGGCCTTGCATGGCGTCGACCACAAACAGGGTTTCTATGGGGTTGAGCTCGTCATGCAGTTGACGGATTTCATCCATCATTACGGTGTCAATGCCAAGACGACCGGCGGTATCAACGATCAGAACATCGAAATAATGGGTGCGTGCAAACTCGCGCGCGGCGCGGGCGATATCCAGCGGTTTTTGTTCCGGCGTGGATGGATACCATTCAACCTCAAGCTGGCTGGCCAAGGTTTTTAATTGCTCGATGGCCGCCGGGCGATAGATATCGCAACTGACCACCAAGACCTTTTTTTTCTCTTGTTCTTTAAGCCATTTGGCCAGTTTGCCGGTGGTGGTGGTTTTGCCGGAGCCTTGCAGGCCGGCCATAAGGAGTACGGCTGGCGGTGTGGTCGCCAGATTGATCTCGCTGCTGGCGGTGCCCATCAGTTTGGTGAGTTCTTCGTACACCACGCCAATAAACGCCTGGCCGGGGGACAGGCTTGCCATAACATCGGTGCCCAAGGATTTTTCCTTGACTTGGGCAATAAAGTCGCGCACGACGGGCAGCGCCACGTCGGCTTCCAGCAGTGCCATGCGCACGTCGCGCAAGGCATCCTGAATATTGGTTTCGGAAAGACGGGCCTGTCCGCGTACATTGCGGATGACCGTTGAAAGTCGGGAAGTCAGATTATCCAGCATGATTCAATGTCGCCCAATTTTGGCAGAGATGATGTACACTCGGGGGTTGTTGAATTCGTATTGTACAGCAGAATGAATCCTGACTGGTTTACTTTGCCAGTGGCAGCGTTGTATGCGCTGGTTGGCTGGCATTTTTGGCGTACCCGTTGGCAGGGAGTGGGCGTTCCTGGGCGCTGGGAGCCGTTTGCCATGCTGGTGCCGTTGGTATTGCATTTGACTATTTTGCATGCGGCCGTGTCAACGCCCACCGGACTGGATTTGGGTATTGGCAACGCCATCTCCCTGATTGTGGCGTTGACGGTGCTGGTGTACTGGTTGACAACGTTTCATTCGCGCATGGAGGCGCTGCAGGCGCCGCTGGCCGTGTTGGCTGGTGTGGCGGTGGTTATGCCCTTGCTGCTACCTGTTGAACGCATACTTGGCAATACCGATTATCCCGCGTTTCGTTTGCACTTGTTGATCGCTTTATTATCCTACAGCTTGTTCACCATCGCCGCGTTGCACGCGTTGATGATGAGTGTGGTTGAAAAACGGTTGCATCATTTGGGCAATACCAGTCTGGCTGGCGGGTTGCCGCCTTTGTTGACGATGGAAATGGTGTTGTTTCGTGTGCTGGGTTTGGGGTTTGTTTTACTGACATTGACACTGGTGTCGGGGGTGTTTTTTTCGGAAGAGATCTTCCACAAACCGGCTGAGTTGAATCATAAAACAGTGTTTGCCGTATTGGCATGGTTGATATACGCCATGTTGTTGGGCGGTCGGTGGCGCTGGGGATGGCGAGGTAAGGTAGCTGTACGCTGGACATGGTCCGGCTTTGTCATGTTGGTGCTGGCGTATGTGGGTACCCACTTTGTTCTGGAAGTTATTTTGCATCGTCCTGATGTCGGT
>DDOT01000086.1 GCA_002341815.1 Thiobacillus sp. UBA2487
CATCCTTTCGTGCCTGGTCTGGAAATGGTATGCCGAGCAGATTGTCGAGCAGGAAGTGATTGATAATGCTGGCGGTAAACATAACCAAGCCGGCGAATTGGTGGAGGTAGCTTTGACCAACGGCATCGCCGAAATAATAGGTGATCAACACCAGAAACACCACGCGCACCACGTTGGAGGTAAACGCGACCGGAATGATGGTCAAGAGTAAAATCGTATTGCGCATTACACTGGTGCGCTGCATGACATGCATATACAGCACGCCCAATGCGGTTAGTGAAAACATGGAGTTAAGACCTGAGCAGGCGTCTGCTACCAAAAGTTGGTAATAACCAATGTATATAGTGACACCCGTATGAGCGATCGGATAACCCGCTTTGTAGAGCAGATGTGTCACAACATCCGACACCAAACCTTTTAGCGTTCCCGTGAGCGATTCAACAATAAAGCCCGGGATTGGCACCATAAACAGAATAAAAACAATGGGAAACCACAAGCGCATGGTATGGCGAACGCCGGTGAGAATCAGGCTGGTGCCCAGTAGAAGCGGAAATTCGGCCAGCACTTCAATCGGGATGATATTTTGCGAGCGACCAACCAGATACAGTACAAAGCCAACCGCCAGAACCAAGGCGCCACCCAAAGGAAAACCACCGGGCGGCGCCGGGATTAACCATCGCCGATGAACGTAGAAATACCAAAGGGTGATCAGTAAAATCAGGGGGCCGTGCGAATATTCGTCTTGGTTCCAGTAATCATGGGCCAGACTGACCCATGTTGGTACAAACAGCAACAGCAAGGCCAGCGCCACAGGAACCCAGATCATGAATGAGGATGCTGGGTTGGGGGCAGGCGAGGTAATGGCGGCAGTGGCTGTCATAATAATCAACCGGTTATAAGAGGCAGCAACGCCGAGACTGCTTGTTTGATATCCTGTTGCCCGTTGATCCGGATTTCAGGTTGCAGCGGTGCTTCATACGGACTGTTGATACCGGTCATGTTCGGAATCTCTCCCTTGCGTGCTTTATGATACAAGCCTTTTACGTCGCGAGCTTCGCAAATCTCAAGTGGGGTGTCAACATAAACCTCAATGAAATCATTTGCGCCGATCAGTTCGCGCGCCATTTCTCGCTCACGGCGGAAGGGTGAGATGAAGGACGTCATGACGATCATGCCCGCTTCCATCATTAATTTGGCTACTTCAGCAATACGGCGGATGTTCTCGACACGGTCCTCGTCAGTAAAGCCCAGGTCCTTGTTCAGACCGTGGCGAATGTTGTCGCCATCCAGAATAAACGTGCGAAACCCTTGGGAATGCAATTCGGTTTCCAATGCGTTGGCCAGTGTGGATTTGCCTGAGCCGGACAAACCGGTAAACCACATCACCTTGCCGGGATGGCCATTCAGGCGTTCCCGATCTGCCCGGGTAATGGTGAGGGAATGTTTGTGGACATTCTGCGCGCGGCGTAAGCTGTGACGAATCATGCCGGCAGCGACGGTGGCATGAGAATAGCGGTCAACCAGAATAAAACTGCCCATAGCCGGCGCGCGTTGGTATTCATCGAAGGCTAACGGACGGCTGCTCGATAAATTGCAAACGCTGATGTCGTTCAGTTCGAGTTTGCGACTGGCNNCCAGCGTATTGACATTGATGCGGTGTTTGATTGCAGTAATAGAGGCCGATGCCCACTGGGTGGCCAGCTTGATATCGTAGCTACGGCCGGTTAAACCGGCTTCTTCGTTCATCCAGACGATGATTGCCTCGAACTGATCGGTGGTTTCTAATGGAGTTTGGCTGGCTGATATGACATCACCGCGCGATGCATCGATTTCCCTGTCCAGCGTGATGGTTACGGCATCGCCTTGTCGAGCTGATTCTTGTGAACCGTCCATGGTCATGATATCGGCGATTTTGGCAATTTGACCGGAGGCGGTGACGCGAATTTCGTCGCCACGGCAGATGCTGCCATCGCTAATCGTGCCGGCAAAACCGCGAAAGTTGGCATTGGGACGGTTCACCCATTGAACCGGGAATGTGAACCGTCCGGAATTACGCGGCGCGATGTTAACGGTTTCCAGATACCCCATCAGGGTAGCACCGCTATACCACGGTGTGTTGATGGAGCGGGTGGTGATGTTGTCACCCTTGAGCGCGCTGATCGGAATTGGGGTGATGCTTGTAAAACCCAAGGGGCTGGCAAATTGTTGAAAGGTTTCACTGATGCTGGTGTAGACATCTTCGCTGAAATCGACCAGATCCATTTTGTTGATGGCCAAGACCACATGGCGAATGCCGACCAGGGAGACCAGGAAGGCGTGACGGCGGGTTTGTACCATAACGCCATGGCGGGCATCGATGAGCAGTACCGCGACATCGGCGTTGGATGCCCCGGTGATCATGTTGCGGGTGTATTGTTCGTGGCCCGGGGTGTCGGCAACAATAAATTTACGCGTGTTGACGGCAAAAAAACGGTAAGCCACATCAATCGTGATGCCTTGCTCGCGTTCGGCGGTCAGGCCGTCTACCAGTAAGGCAAAATCGATGTTGTCGCCTTGCGTGCCATGTTTTTTGGATTCCGAGCGCAAACTGGCCAGTTGGTCGTCAAACAGTTGGTGCGATTCCCACAACAAGCGGCCAATCAAGCTGCTTTTGCCATCGTCAACGCTACCGCAGGTAATGAAACGCAACAGGTCTTGACGCTGCTGTTGCTGTAAAAATGCCTCGATGCTGGCAGGCACGGTGGTATTGGATTGTGTCATCAGAAATAACCCTCCTGCTTGCGGCGTTCCATGCTGGCTGCCGAATCGGTGTCAATGGCGCGGCCTTGGCGTTCAGAGCTGCGGGTGTTGAGCAGTTCAAGAATGATGTCTTCCAGGCTGCGTGCATCGGACTCAATGGCACCGGTCAGCGGATAACACCCCAGCGTACGGAAACGTATATTGCGCACCTCAACCCGTTCATCGGGACGCAGTTTGATGCGGTCATCGTCGATCATGATGATCATGCCATCGCGCTCCACCACCGGCCTTGGTTTCGCGAAATATAACGGCACGATTGGAATGTTTTCTTGATAGATATATTGCCAGATGTCCAGTTCGGTCCAGTTGGACAGTGGAAACACGCGGATACTTTCCCCTTTGTTGATGCGGGTGTTATACAAATTCCACAATTCCGGACGTTGGTTTTTCGGGTCCCAACGGTGGGTTTGGGTGCGAAACGAAAAAATACGTTCTTTAGCACGCGATTTCTCTTCATCGCGGCGTGCCCCGCCGAAAACCACATCATATTTGTACAGATCAAGTGCCTGCTTCAAACCTTCGGTTTTGGTAATGTCGTGTGTAGCGCCGAACCATGATCAAACGGATTGATGTTTTTTGCAATGGCTTCTGGATTGGTGTAGACATGTAATTCCATGCCGCTCTCTGCCGCCATTTGGTCGCGTAACAGGTACATTTCGCGGAATTTCCACCGAGTGTCAACATGCAACAACGGAAACGGCGGGGGGGCCGGATAAAACGCCTTGCGTGCCAGATGCAACATTACCGAACTGTCTTTGCCGATGGAATATAACATGGCGGGGTTTTGCGCTTCAGCGACTGCTTCGCGCAAGATATAAATGCTTTCGGCTTCCAGACGCTGCAAGTGTGGGGTGCGCACGCTGGCTGGTTGATGATGTCCGAGTTGAATATCCAGAACCGGGGCATAAGCCAGCAAGTGGATTTTGACCTGCTCAACGGTTGGTTCGCGACGTAGATGGTGGGTTAGTTGCCCATGGGGAAACACCGCCAGGGTTTTGCCCAGTAAAGACTGCAATTGGGCCAAGGCGGCAATAATATGTTCTGTCGTTTCCTGTGCGAGGGGAACCCAGTAGCGCGCTCCTCTGGCATCATTCAGGTGCAGGCATGGGGTGTTGCCCGGCAAGGTGTGTAGCTGGGCGAATAGCACCAAATCGCGCCGTGCGCGCGCTCGCTCGATATCCCAATCCAATACTGAGCGCGTGGGCGCGATGTCTTTCTCATCACGCAATTGTTCGCTAGTCAGTTCATCGGGCAGCAGGCCGATCGTATGTAAAAGCCGTTCGGCGGTGCGCTTGCTGTCGGCGCGACCGAGTGATTGCAGGTGCTGGAAAGCGGATTCGGTATCCCAGACGCGTTCAGCATCCAATCCGAAAAGTTGTTCAGATGGCATATGGCTTCAATTGTTGCAATTGTTGCAATGTATTAATGCCGGTGTTCTGCCCAGGTAAGCCAACCCACCGATGGTCAATAAAATTGAGCCAGCCAGCTTGGATGGGGTGGCTGTCCCAGCCAAGTCTCTGTGCCGAAGACGTGGGTATGTGGCTTTTTGTTTCATCGGGTTCCAGACAACGGTTGCATGACAAGTTGCGGCTGAATGGGGTGGCAGCAGCGGTGCTTCTAGAACTGAAAGGCTAACGTCAATGCGGTAATGTTGTAAAAAAACTGCCCTTCTTTTGCGGAAGGGCAGTTGTGATTGAGACGCGATGAGCCAGTGATTAATTCGGGCTACCGGCTTAACCGCGATTACGTCTTGTTAAAGCTCCCAACGCCACCAGTCCGCCCAACATTAATGCCAATGAGTTTGGTTCTGGCACCGCATTGGCAGTGATCGCGGTGCTAAACCAAGTGGAGGTGAATCCATTGGTTACATCTAACCATTGTGCCGAGCCGTTAATGCCGCTTACCTTGCCCCATGGAGTTACGCCATTGTTGCCGTCTGACGTTGGGGTCAGATTTGGCGTGGTATAAGGCGAAAAAGTTGCATTGTAATTGCCGGTTTGGTTGATTTGGCTAGGCGCCACTTGCCAGTTGCTGGTGTTGGTGTCAATGCTGTGTGCGCCATTAGCAAAACTGGCGCCCGAGCCGCTTATATTAAAGCTGCCAAGCAACCCACCATTCCATCCCACATTGCTGACAGCAACGTGCAAATACTCGGTTTGCCCGGGTGTCAGGTTGGTAGAAAACGAAACAGGATTCCACCAATTCGAAGTTGAGCCGTCAGCAATTAACGTGCCTTTTGTTGCGTTGCTGTCACTCAGATACACTTGAAAAAAGTTATCAGCGGTTAGTGTGCCGCTAAGGCTGGTGGCATTTGCGATGCCTGACATACCGCTTAATTCACACGCGGCTAAAATTAAACCTATATTTTTCATGATTTCACCTCCTTGTTCGAGGCTGAGTTGAAAGCGGAATTTTCGTCCGCTCTTCTCAACTGTTGAGTTGACATGATGCACTTTCTTGTTAAGTTCTTTAATCCTCACACATACTTTCGAGGCATTGGTTTTGGTTTGTTTGCAAGCAACACATTTACGCCAAGGCGCTGTGATTGATAAACATCATTCCATATGATGGATGGCATGGGTGTAATTTTAACAGGGTTGTGACGAGTATCCAAGCGCGCAATTGTAAAAGAATGTTAATTTGGGCAAATGGAGAAACGAAACGTTGGTCGGTGTTTTGGTTCGATAAAACATTTTACCGCCAATGCACCGGTCAGGGCAAGAGATTTTGGTTTCTGCAGCTTACAAGTCGCGTGCAAAATGGCGAGAAAATGTGTAAGTTTCGCTGCCTTTTATGTCGGAGGCGATTGGATCGCAGGTGTGTTCCCAGCGCATGGCAACTTGGCGAATGGCTTTAAGGTGATCCAGAAACTCGATTGATGTTTTTGCTCGCGTGACTTCATCATGCATGAGTTCGGATGGCTTGAATAATGAGACATCCCGATCAACAACGGATAGGCCCTTTGTTGCGGCAATTTCAACCAATTTGCTCACTTTACGGCAAACCGTTTGTGGGTCAGTGTATGGTACCAAGATCCAGAAATCGATGCCATTTCGGGCAACCAAGTCTGTTTTACGAAAGTTGGCGCGCAAACTGTCTGCCAACTCATTTAGTATTTGAAAGGCTGTGGGGGCGCCATAGGTGTGACCAAGCTGTCTGTGCCCATGAAAACAGATATGTAAAATACCAAAATCCACATGCTCAGGGTATCGTGCATGCATGCTGAGCAACCAGTCCAAGGTGATCAAGAAGCGATCAAAGTGGTCGATATGATTCATTGTTTCGTGCATTGAGGCAGCCCTTGATAAATTGCCATTCTTAAATTGACTTAACCTATCTTTTCATGGAGTAACGCGCACCGTCACGTGCGTGCCACATTGAAATTTTATTCAATT
The DNA here is from genome assembly GCA_002341815.1 of Thiobacillus sp. UBA2487. GTDB lineage: Bacteria > Pseudomonadota > Gammaproteobacteria > Burkholderiales > Sulfuriferulaceae > Sulfuriferula. The sequence goes on from DDOT01000086.1 coordinate 6,195, forward strand.
GGGTGGGCAAATCACAACGCCACGCTTGCATAAAGTTTCACTCCGTAACAAAATCCTGCGTTATCATCATGCGAATGCATGAAAAGATCGGGATAAAGAAGCGCTGGTTACAACGCCATGATCCGCTCAGGCTGTCGGGTGTATTTTTCGGGGCGCCAAGCGCGGCGGCACATCCCTTGTCACATGCGGTCTTGCATGTTGCTTCACCAAACCACCAGTCTATCAATCAGTACGCTCACGTATTGCAGTATTCAGCCTCAAATCAGCTCGCCTGTCAAGGATAATAAATGGTGGCATTGGTTTCGGATGGCGACGTTTCATTCGCGTTTGGACGGCATATTGCGCTAATATTCTGGCAACGAGGCCACGCGTTCATATTATTGCGCCATGCCTCACAATGCTGCGTGAGCATCATGTCTTGCGAATATACGGACAATTCTGGTTAAATGTACTGCGTTCTGACTATGACAGATGGTCGAATTGGTTTCAGCGCGAACAACACGTAACTTAATGAACAGATATCCCGATCTTTTCATAAAGTAACGCGCGCGCTCACCCAAGTTTCGGGGTGCAATTTTATTCAATTGGGCGTAGACGTAACAGCGCAGCGCATTTTATGCAGATAATGCGCCATTTTGCCACAAGCGGGCATTCATTCGCAAAAAGCATTGGTTAGCCCGGTCTTTTCATCAATTAACGCACGCCCTCACTTGCCTTTTGTTCCCTATTGAAATTTTATTCAATTGGTCGTATGAATAACGATGCCACACTTTCATAAAATGCCACTCTGTAACAAAATCCTGCGTGATCATCACACGAATTCATGAAATGATCGGG
>DDOT01000115.1:0-1024 GCA_002341815.1 Thiobacillus sp. UBA2487
CCGAGCTTGCGAAACAGCCCGTCCAAGACGCCCGCATCGGCCAGCATCGGCCGGTTGGCTTCTGGAAGCCGGGAAAAATCTTCTGGTGGCATGTTGTGGCGATCCTTTCTCATCCTTGCTGTTGACACCGTGCGCCGATGAGGCCATTTGCCGCAAACAATTGCGTGACGAATCTGCGCATCGATATCGTATAGTTTTGGCGTTTGCTGTTTTCTTGAAGGAACCATCGTGCGATTGCCGCCTTTCCTGAAGCCGTGGTGCCGTGCGATCCTGGCCGTGGCGCTTCTCGCCGCCGGTGTGGGCCAGGCGCAAAACCTGACGGCCCTGGGGCTGATCGTCCCGGCGTATTTCGATCCGGCGCTCGACGCCACCAACTGGAACCGCCTGGCGTCAGCCGCGACGCAGGTGCCGCTGATGGCTGTGATGAATCCCAATTCCGGTCCGGGCTCAGGGCCGAACGCCAGTTACACCGCGGCGATCAACACCCTGGACGGCTCGGGAGGAAGCACCCTGGGTTACGTCTACACCAGCTACGGCTACCGCAGCCTCAAGGCCGTGGAAAAGGACATTGCCAATTACTTTGCCTGGTTTCCGGTCGATGGCATTTTTCTCGACGAGATGGCGACGACCGCCACCAAGGCGAACCTGAAGTACTACACGGCCATCAAGAACTACATTCGCAGCCTGTACCCCGCGGCCATCATCGTCGCCAACCCGGGGACGTCGTTCGATCAGGCGTTTGTCACCGCGCAGGTGGCCGACGTGTTCATCGACGAGGAGGACACGCAGGCCAATGTCAACGCCACGCCGCAGTCCGCCTGGGAGACCACGTATCCGGCTGGCCGGTTTGCCGAAATCGCCGTGCAAAGCAGTGGCGACGCGCAAGAGGTGAATGTTTTGTCGGGCCGGCACATCGGCTGGGTGTATTCGACCACCCTACCCTTGAATCCCAACCCGTATGCCGCCCTGCCGGCAGACTTCGAGCAGGAAGTCGCCGCGCTGGTCACGATCAACGCCACCAGAT
>DDOT01000115.1:1062-2999 GCA_002341815.1 Thiobacillus sp. UBA2487
GGGGGCTGGATTTGAACCAACGACATTCGGGTTATGAGAGTGAGACCGCTGACCGTCTGCGGGAGTGGTCAATCGATCATTTTCGACGTAATGCACTGAGTAATAAAGGAATCTTTGCGACGCAACGGTCGTTTTGCAGGTGATAAGACCACGTGTAAGCCCTATCAGGGCCGCTCAAGAAGCGTCAGTCGAGCCGCGACAGAGGTAAGAATTTTGATGATCGTTTTTATCATTTTTGACCTTCGCTAAACCCGATCGCACCCTCGCGCTTGGGAACGAGCGGAGATCGCGGAAGCGGGCCCGGCAGACAACCCATTGATCGACACCCACATCTGCAGCTCTCGCCGCGAGGACACCCACAATCACGTATTGACGAAAGATATACGCTCGATAAAATGTATATCTTTTGTGTATGCGCGAGAAGAGGAACCCATGCGTGACGCCGCCATCAATCTGCGAGCCCTGCCCGAACAGCGCGACCTGATCGATCACGCCGCGAGTCTGCTCGGCAAGAACCGGTCGGACTTCATGCTCGAAGCGGCCTGCGAGCGCGCTCAGGCCGTGGTGCTGAATCAGGTGTTCTTCAGCCTGGACGATGAAAAGTTCAGGCAGTTCACGACCCTGCTCGATGCCCCTCCTGGCCCCAACCCGGGGCTTGAGCGCCTCATGGCCGTCAAAGCCCCTTGGAGTACCGACGCGGAATGAGCTTGACGCTCAGCGCTCCAGTGCCACTCGCCGCGAACCATCTTTTGGGTGAATTCGCGTGTGGCAAAGCCAGTCTCGACGAATGGCTCAAGCGCAGGGCATTGGCCAATCAGTTGAGCGGGGCGAGCCGCACGTTCGTCGTCACGGATCGGGATGGTCGTGTCTACGGCTACTACGCCATGGCTGCAGGCGCTGTCTCGCACCGGGAGGCAACGAATCGAGTGCGGCGCAATATGCCCGACCCCATCCCGGTGATGGTGCTGGCGCGACTGGCCGTCGATCGGCGCGCCCAAGGCATCAAGCTGGGGGCCGCTTTGCTACAAGACGCCGTCAAGCGGGCTGTGGCTGTTTCGCAAAATGCAGGTGTGCGTGCGTTGCTCGTCCACGCCCTCGACGAGCAAGCTAAACAGTTCTACCTGCACTACGGTTTCCAAGAATCACCCCTGCACCCGATGACCCTGATGCTGCGCTTGAACACATCGAAGGCCTGATCAAGCGCCCCGACGTTTCAAGGAGTCGGGTAGAAGTCAGGACACGGCCGTTACTCGATGTTCTCGCAACCGGCGAAAACTGAACCTCCCCTCGGCTACATCCCTCCCGCAGAAGCTGAGGCAAACTACTGGAGGCAGCAAGCCAGTCAGACCACTAAGGTGGCATGACTTAAACCAACCAGCCTCCACGAAACCCGGGGCGGTTCATACCGCATCCTTCAACCGCTCGCGGATCGTACGTGGGTCGTACTTGATCCGATTCGCCAACTCCTCGGTTGTGAGATAAGTGACATCCATAACAATGACTCCCGTCTAGCGTGAAGACAAACGCAAGGCTACAGTGTAGACATGTAGCGCAGGAAGTCAATGTCTGTTTTATAGACGCTGTTATCCTTCCGCAACACCACGGGAAAGGTGACTAGCGATGGACAGACTGCAAATCAACGTCCGCTTGCCTCCGGAACTCATGGAACTCCTAGACAAGCGTCGCATGGAGTTGCATGGCTCGATGGGCAAGATCCCATCGAGATCGGAGGTCGTCAGGCTGGCGCTTGAGGCTTATCTCTTGCCAACCGAAGGAAAAACGGCTGTGGCCCAAAAGCGAAGCGCCGGATCAAACCGAAGGTCAAGTTGATCGTTGGTGCGCGTTGCATGCGCCACCGGCGTGGGCCATGAATGGGCCATGCGAGGGCCATAGCCCTTGCGGGGGCGGACAACAAAAAAGCCAAGCACCGCTCAGTG
>DDOT01000102.1:0-8632 GCA_002341815.1 Thiobacillus sp. UBA2487
GTCTTGACGGTAGCGGATGCGATAGAATTTTTCGTAGGGCTCAAAGTGTACGTCGGATGCGCCGCTCTCGATGGCATCCATCAGGATTTTTTGCAGATACCGGACGATGGGTGCATCGTCTACGTCGGTGGTGTCTGGCTCTGCAGTTTCTGGTTCTGCTTCATTGGCAAACTCAAGGTTTAGATCATCCGTGGATATATCAGACAGGGCATTGATGTCGGTTTGGTTGAATTGGGCAATCATTTTTCCCAATTTGTCATCTTCAACCACCACAACATCCACCGCTTGATTGGTTTGAAACTTTATTTCATCAATGGCTTGCAGGTTGGTTGGGTCGGATACGGCCACGGTGAGGCGGTTGCCGCGCTGATAAATGGGCAAGACGTGGCGTGCCTGGATCAACTTTGCGTCGAGCGTTTTGCGCGGTACGATTTCAGGGTCAATTGCTGACAGGTTTAAGCAAGGGAAGCCGAATTGTTGGGCTGCAAATTCGGCCAGTCGTGCCGGTTTGATTTTGTTATGTGTAATGAGCAGCGAAACAAAACTGGCATCTCCGGTTTTGCTTTGACGCAACAAGTCGCTTGCTTCGTCTTCGCTGATGAGTTGCTGGTTGACCAGTGCGCGGGCAAGGCCGGTTAGCGGAATAGTAGGTGGCGTGGCTGACATATTGAAAAGATCGGGTTAGCATGCACAATAAATCAGTCAGCAATAATGCGCTCCGGATGTGCATTTGTAAACGGGGAGACAGCATGTCTGTTGCACTCGGTACCGCCCGACGCGGTTAATCAACGCGGTGGCAATTGCGGAAAAACACGCGCAGTGCGTACGAAGCGCTCTTGAACCTGAACAATTTCGATAGGGTATTCGCTGATTTTGATGACTGTTCCGGTTTCCGGAATGTCTTCCAGGTGTTCCAGAATCAGTCCGTTAAGTGTTTTAGGCCCATCATCCGGTAATGTCAGTCGCAAGGCGCGATTTAGTCTTCGAATACTGATGCCACCGTCAATTATCCAGCTTCCGTCTTCTTGGGCCAGTACCCCAGGCAGGTGTTTGGGGTGGCTGTAATCCAGTTCACCGACCAGTTCTTCTAAAATGTCCTGCAAGCTCAGTAAGCCAAGGAGTTCCCCATACTCGTCAACCACCAGGCCGAAACTGTTGTGATTCAGTTGGAATTGGCGCAACTGGGTAAACAGGGGGGTGCCGGATGGAATGTAATATGGCGGTTGCAGGTGCTCGCGCAAAATGGCGGGGTCGATGTCGCCATGATGCAATTCGCGGGCGAGCGAGCGCAGGTGAATGACGCCGGCGATTTCATTCAGCTCTTCACGAAAGACGGGCAAGCGCGTATGGTGACTGGTGGTGAGTTGACGGGTGATGATTTCTGGTTGCTCGTTGATGTCAATGGCTTCGATTTGATGGCGCGGCGTCATGACATCGTTGACGGTGCCGTCTTCAAGATCCAGCAAATTCAGCAGGGCGCGCTTGTGCATGCCGGTGATCATTTTCCCTGAATCCATGACTAACGTGCGAAGTTCCTGTAGATCGAGTCCTTGACTATCGGCAGTGCTCTTTATGTCGAGACGCATCAATTTAAGCAAGGCCCGAACAAACAGGTTGATAAACCAGACAATCGGTGCGGATAGTGTGAGTAAGGGATGCAGAATCAGGCTCGATGCGAAGGCGATCTTTTCTGCATAGGCTGCACCAATGATTTTCGGCGTGATTTCGCTNNATTTCACTGATGATGAGAATGGCAAACGTAATGCCGAGTGTGGCAACCCCCAAAACCCAATTGTGATTGCCTAGCAGGCGGATGGCGATCAGTGCCGCTAACGTGGCAGACGCAGAGTTGATCAGATTATTGCCTAGCAGAATCACGCTAAGCAGTTGGTCGGTACGCGCAAGCAGTTTGCTGGTGCGCTGTGCGGCACGATTGCCGGTGGCAGCCAAGTGGCGAAGGCGGTAACGGTTGATTGCCATCATGCTGGTTTCTGCGGTAGAAAAAAAAGCAGAAACCAGTAACAAGGCAAACAGAATGAACAAAAGTGCGCCGGTAGAAATGTCGTTCAAAAGGCGGGATAACCAATAAATCAGATGATGATGAGTATCAGGTTACCTTGTTCATCTGTCAAGATGGCCCGCGATGAAAGCAGACCACCCGCAATATCACTTACCAACGTGCGGCGCGCTGGAATAACGCTCCATCACTGTTCGGTCTTTCCAGACTTTTTCATCCAGAACGGCTGACGGAATCAGGTATTGGGCTTCTTTTTCAATAGGCATTTCTTTTACGATGCGCGTGACGTCATCGTAACCGATTTTGTACAAGAAGCCGCTTTTGTCCGTCATGCGGGCGATCATGGCGTTGGCGAACAACTTATAAACATAAATATTGGCAGGGCGCAGCTTGCCATCCGGGGCGCGCCATGTGATGGTGTAACGGGTGTTTTCCTTGAAGCTTTCTTTGTTCATTCTGTAGTCTCCACTGCAAACGTGTTGGATGATGCTGTGCGATGTTGTTCGGCCTTCGCGCAAATGGACCAGCGAGCGAACGCGTTAAATTGTCCAAAGCTGAGCTCAGTGCTTTACTGATGAAATGTAACATGGAAAGACGGTGCAGTAAACGGGATGTGTCGGTTCGGGGTTGACTGAAAGCATAGCGTTGGCCCGATGTTCGTCGTATTTACTTGAATGGCAAGCGTGTTGAATGTCGCGTGGCTAACAGGATATTTTGCTCTTGAATTGGCAGGCATCTTTTCGCGCCGTGATTTTGCAAAATAATTTGCATGTACTGTATATTTTGGTATATTAGCACTCTTTCAAGAACATTTTTGGGTAAGCTATGTACGGATTCAAAGAAGTGGATGTCCAGGGGCTGGAGCAGATACGCGAGAGTTCTGGATGTATGCTGATTGATGTTCGCACGGAAGCAGAGGTGTCGCGCGGGGGAATTGCTGGTGCTGTACATATCCCGCTGCATCTGCTGCCAATGAAGGTGCAAGATTTGCCAACCGATCAGACCATTGTGTTCTATTGCCAGTCCGGTGGGCGCTCAGCGCAAGCCTGCGCTTTCGTCTCTTCCCGCGGCATAAATGACGTGTATAATTTGCAGGGTGGTATTATGGGCTGGATACGCTCCGGCAAACCGTTGGCCGCAATCTGAGTGCGCTAGATAAACTGCCAACAGCTATCAAGCTGATAACAGCGAGTCTGCCGGTGGTGCTGAGATAACGGTTTTTTAGTGAAGCAATGAATGGAGACAAAAAATGAATTTTGATAAAGAACTCGATGCGCGTGGCTTGAACTGCCCTTTGCCTATCTTGCGCTGCAAGAAAAGCCTGGGCGAATTGACGGCAGGTCAAGTGCTGAAAGTAGTTGCCACAGATCCGGGTGCAATCAAGGATTTCGAAGCGTTTTCCAAGCAAACCGGTAATGAGTTGTTGTCATCGGCACAGGCTGGTGGCGAGTTTACTTTCTTTATCAAAAAGAAGTAATAAAATAATGGGTGTGACGGGGTGGCGCGCAGCATAAACCCCGTCTCCTCAAGATAGATGTGGTGTATTTAGGCGATCACGTGCGTGTGAATAAGCCACATCAAAAGTAAAAATATTAAGGAGATGGCATGAGCCAGAAAAAACTCGCGATCATCGCAACCAAGGGTACCCTTGACTGGGCTTATCCGCCCTATATTCTGGCGTCTACAGCTGCTGCTCTGGATTACCAAGTCGAGATCTTCTTTACGTTCTATGGCCTGCAACTGGTACGTAAAGATCTGTCCGGTCTGAAGGTTAGCCCGTTGGGTAACCCCGGCATGCCGATGAAAATGCCGTTTGGTCCGAAATGGTTTCGTGGCATTAACTGGAATGTGCCGAACGCAATTCAAGCGTTAATTCCCGGTTACGAATCATTGGCAACCGCATTGATGAAGCAAACCATTGCCAATAATGGCGTGGCTACCATTGGTGATTTGCGTTCATTATGCCAGGAAGCAGAAGTCAAATTTATCGCCTGCCAAATGACGGTAGAATTGTTCGGTTTTGAACATAGTGACTTTATTGACGGATTGGAATATGCTGGAGCCGCGGCTTTCTTCGAGTTCGCAGGTGAGTCGGATATCTGTTTGTACTTGTAGCAAATTTTCCGGGCTTCGCCTTTCATTGGCGAGCACAATCCGGCAAGCGCTGGCGCGGCGCAGGTAAACGGGACGGAAACAAAATTTCCCTTCGAACAGCGCTCCGGTTTGGTGTATTGGCCAAGCTGAATTCTTTCATTTGCAAGGCGAATGAATCAAAACAATGGTTTGCCGCAGATGCGGCAAACGCAAGCGATGCATCCGGTCAGGCCGTCGTCGGCGTCCGGGGCAATGATTAGGCAAGATAACCTAGAGGTGCATCATGGCAACTTACGCTGAAATGCGCGAGATTTATGACGATATTCGTGGTGACTTTCGTTTTGACCACGAATTGAACGGATGTCTGAATTGTGGGATTTGTACCGCAACCTGCCCGTCGGCGCAGTTCTATGATTACAGTCCACGTGAAATTGTGCAGCTTCTGTGGACGGAAAATATCGAACAGATCTACGACGCAATGCAGGAGAAAATTTGGGCGTGTGCGCAATGCATGACGTGTGCGGCGCGCTGTCCGTTCAAGAATTCGCCTGGTGGATTGGTGATGATCATGCGTGAAGTGTCTATCAAGCATGGCATGCAGTCGGCCAAGGATGTTTTGCGTCCGTTTGGGCGCGTGATGTTAAAGCTGATCACAACCGGTAATCAGTTGTCGCCGGACATGATTCAGCCTGACCATTTCCCTGATTGGGGCCCCAATATCCAGAAGGTGGAAGGTGACCTCAAAACACTGCGCAAGGCTATTCCGGTGCGCACCTTGCAGACGACAGATACTGCATGGGAAGTTTCGCTGAAGACCTCGGTTGAAATGTACACGATCTGGGAAATGACCGGTGTGTTGTCCTCGCTGGAAGCCATGGATGAAAACCTGTTCGACGTTATTGAAGATTTTATTGACGAAAAACGGGAAGAATACGAAGAGTGGCTGGAAGAGCAGGAAGAGGATTGATCTGCATCCGGTGACGCAAGTCATCATGATGTTCAACTTTCAGGAGATTTACCATGAGTGAAATCAACAGTAATGAGTCACAAGGTATCGCAGGTCACGGTTCGTTCTTTCAGCAAACCAGCCTGTCCGGTTCGGATGCAACCCGTGCTACCGAGTGGGTGCGCAAGCACGTAGACAAGCGAACCATCGATTTGGGTGAGCGGATGGATGACATTCGTGACCACATGTGGGAGCTTGAAAAAGACGGTCAAATCATTGTGCACCGGATTACCGATGCCCATGAGCCGGTCGAAGTGCAAACTCTGTTTGGCTGGACCAAGAAAGTGCCGACCCGTAAGCTGTGGCACCACAAGTCATGCGGACAGTGTGGCAATATTCCCGGTTACCCGACCGCGATCATGTGGTTTATGAATAATTTTGGGCATGTGCCGGGTGTTGATTACCTGGATGAAACCGATCAAACGTCATGCACGGCATGGAATTATCATGGATCGGGCATCGGTAACGTCGAATCATTGGCTGCGGTGTTCATGCGCAACTTCCACCAAGCCTATATCTCCGGCAAGCAACACGGTTTCGAAGCCGGTCATTTCTTTCCGTTGGTTCACTGCGGCACATCCTTTGGTAATTACAAGGAAATTCGCAAATATCTGGTTGAGTCTGCCGAGTTGCGTGAACGTGTGACCAAGATTTTAGGCAAGCTGGGTCGTCTGGTTGATGGTAAGTTGGTGATTCCGGAAGAAATCATCCACTACTCGGAATGGCTGCACGTGGTGCGCAAGAAAATTGCGTCCGAACACCAAAAAATTGACGTTTCGCACATCCGTGTCACAGCGCATGCTGCCTGCCATTACTACAAAATGGTGCATGAAGATGCGATTTATGATCCTGAGGTTTTGGGCGGTAATCGCACTGCAGTCGGTACATCCATGGCGCTGGCGCTGGGTGCTCAAGTCATCGACTACTCAACCTGGTACGATTGCTGTGGCTTCGGCTTCCGTCACATCATTTCCGAGCGTGAATTCACGCGTTCGTTCACCATGGATCGCAAGATTCGCGTGGTGCGTGAAGAAGCCAATGCTGACGTGATGCTGGGTATTGATACCGGCTGTATTACCACCATGGATAAAAACCAGTGGATTGGTAAAGCGCACGAACAAAACTTCTCGGTGCCGATCATGGCGGACATCCAGTTTGCGGCGCTGGCTTGCGGAGCCGATCCGTTCAAGATTGTGCAACTGCAGTGGCATGCATCGCCATGCGAAGAATTGGTTGAAAAAATGGGCATTTCATGGACGGAAGCCAAGAAAAACTTTGAGGCTTACCTTAAAGAAGTGGAAGCCGGAAATATCGAATACTTATATAACCCTGAGCTGGCATTAGGAGGCCATTGATAAATGTCTGATACTGTATTGGTAGTGGGCGCAGGTCCAACGGGTTTGTCGGCGGCAGCTGGTGTTGCGTCGATCGGCAAAAAAGTCATTTTGGTTGAAAAGGAATCCGTGCTGGGTGGGGCTCCTATTCTGTCCGGGTATGCCAAGCTGGTTCCGTCCGGCGAATGGGCGAAAGACGNNTCGCATGATCAAGCGCGTGGAAGATAATCCCAACGTCACCATTCATAAATCAACCCGGGTGACCAAGGTTGAGGGTGACATGGGAAATTTCACCGTGACATTCTCGAACGGTCAAACGGCTAATGTTGGCAGTATCATTCTGGGTACGGGATTCACCCACTTTGATTCGATCAACAAGCCTGAATGGGGCTTTGGTACGTTTGAAGACGTGCTGACCACCACGCAAATGGAACAGATGGTTGCTACCGGCAAAATCACATGTCCGTCCAACGGTCGTGTACCCGAGCGAGTGGCAATCCTGTTGTGCGTTGGTTCGCGGGATCGTCAAATCGGTCGCGAATGGTGCTCAAAGATCTGCTGTACCGTTTCCACGAATCTGGCCATGGAAATCAAGGAATTGTCGCCCAGCACCGAAGTGTTCATCTATTACATGGACATCCGTACCTTCGGTTTGTATGAAGACAAGTTCTACTGGAAATCGCAAGAAGAGTTCAAGACCAAGTTTGTTAAGGCCCGGATTGCAGAAGTGACCAGATCTCCAGACAATCGCTTGCTGGTCAAAGGCGAAGACACGCTGGTCAAGCGTCCGATCGTGATTCCGATGGATATGGTTGTGCATGCCGTTGGTATGGATCCCAGTGAAGAAAACCCAGAGATTTCACGCATTTTCGGCGTTGGTCTGGAAAAGCATGGCTTCATTGACCGCGGTGAGCAATACACCAGCACGTTCTCCAGCACGCGCCGCGGTATTTACGTGGGTGGTGCAGCGTTGGGACCTGAAGACATTGATACGAGCATCTCACATGGCCTCGCCATGGCCATGCGCGCAGTAGGCGAATTGAATGCTCTGGTTCAAAAAGCAGCCTGAGGCGAAAGCGGCAACGGGTGAAGATGTTATTTCACCCGTTGAACCGGCGGTGGCACTTGACAACGGTCATTTTCAGCAAAAGTTCTCTCTGCTAAGAACCAATGCTGAAGATGCTGGTGGGGTTGAGCCATTGCTTGCGTCCTTGCAGGTAAAACATGAGCTGTTCAAGCGGGCGCTGGCGCGCGATCAGATTGACCAGTTGCGAGTGGAAGATATTGAAATTCTGCTCGATACGGTGTTCTCGGCGAGGCGCAGGTTGTACCCTGTCATTGCGGCGCAAGGTCATGAAGCCACGGTTAACGGCATTCGAGATCTGCTCTACGGGCAAGGAGCGCTGGCAGAACGTATGACACGGTTTGTGGCATTGGCGCCGTTCGACGAGTCTGCTGATCGCGAGGCGCGAAAGCTGGCAGGGAAGAACAGACGCGCAGCATGGGATTTTGCAGCAGAGTTGTTGCACTTCAATGACCCGGAGCGTTATCCGCTCATGAGCAAATGGGTCTGGGATCAACAAACGCAAAGCGGCGCAATGCGTGAGTTTATTCGAGGCAATGACACAATGGCCGATCTGGTGCTGGGCAGCAGTCCCGAGATATTTGAGGGTGGTCGGGTCTGGCTGGTGTCACAATTGGCAGAGCAAGGGTTATATCGCGACCTGCCATTTTGGGTTGATCTGTTGTTGGCACAGGCCTACACCGAGTACTTTCGCTCAATGGCTGAGGGTATGCTGAGCGCTGATTTTGGACGGGGTATGTCACCAGGTGAACATGTTAAAAAGTTCCTTGGCATCGATGCGCCAATTAAAGATGGTGTGCTGCGTGTACGGCATGAGCAGCGGATAAACGAGAACAATGGCAAGTGGTAGCACAAGGCATGCGCTGCCAGAAGCAAAATATTAGGAGATGTATCAATGGCTATTCATGAAAAAACACTGATTGATCCGGACCGGCTCATATCCAGCGATTCTCTGGTCGTTGATGGGGTTGACGTGTCAGGTCACTGGAACACGATGATTCTGCCACGCACACTGCGTGTGTATGATGACGGGTTTGAAAAGCATCTTAAAACCTATGCTGGAGCAGAAAATATGCATCGCTGCTGGCAGTGTGGTT
>DDOT01000102.1:8687-13900 GCA_002341815.1 Thiobacillus sp. UBA2487
CCTTAAAGAAGAAATTCTGAAAGATAAAGAAATTATTTGGCAATGTGTGTCATGTAATCGTTGCACGAATATTTGCCCTAAGGATGTGCGTCCTGAAGGGGTGATGAAGGCGCTGGCTCACTGGATAGAAGCCGAAGGAATGGGCGAAAAATCACGCTCAACCGTATTCGACGAGGAATTTACGCGCCAATGTCTGGCCCGTGGACGTATTGAAGATTCTGAAGTGATGACCAATTTCTTCAAGAACACGCACCAGGATATCAAAGAAATGGCGCTGAATGGCTGGCTGGGTATCTTTGTGGCGCGCATGAACAAGTGGACAGAGTTGCAAAAAGGCAATGTGTTCAAGTTTTTGGCACGCACCCCGATCATGCATTCGTTGCACATGGGGCTGGCTATGTTCTTCAAGCCAAAGACCAAATCTTGGGGTCGCACCGGTGAAGTGCTGAGCCAGTATGTTAAAGAACAAAAGGAGTTGGCTCATGGCTAAAGTGGCTTATTACCCGGGTTGCGCGCTGGAAGGTTCCGGTGGCCCCTATGATCGTTCGACCCGCGCGCTGGTTAAAAGCCTGGGTCTTGAAATGGATACCGTCAGCGACTGGAACTGCTGCGGCGCGATGGAGGTCAAGAATATCCATCCGATGCTGCAAACCTATATGTCCGCACGTGTAATGGCGATTGCCAGCGAACAAATGGGCTACGATACCGTCATGGCACCGTGCAATGGCTGCTATCATAATCTGAAAAAAGCAGAGTACGAATTGGCAACCAGTAAAGAAACCCTGGTTACCTTGCAAGGTCTCGCCAAGAAATCTGAAGATCCGGTCTATAAAGGTGATGTGCGCACCGTGCATCTTCTTGAGTGGCTGATGGAAGATATCGGTGTGGATGGTATCAAGCAAAAAATCAGCAAAAGCTTGAACGGCATCAAAGTCGCGAACTACTATGGCTGTATGTATACCCGTCCTCGCCAAATCTTCCCCGAAAAAGACCAAGGGCCAGGTAGCGAATCCAGCTATAAACCACATTTCATGGATGATCTGCTGGGTGCTGCAGGTGCGGTCAACGTGGACTTTCCATTGAAAACGGCTTGTTGCGGTGGTGCTCACACACTGTCCGATGCGGATACGTCAACCCAGTTGGTGCTGAACATTCTGCAAGCTGCCGAAGACGCCGGTGCGGAAGTGATTGCAACCGAGTGCCCAACCTGCCACTCCGGGCTGGAAATGCACCAAGTGCGAGCCGAAACCGAGTTTGGTATTAAAACCAGTGTGAAGATTTTATACTTCACACAATTACTGGGTTTGGCCATGGGGCTGTCTGCCCGTAAGTTGGGTGTGCATGAAAATGTGAGCGATTCTCTGGATTTCTTGCATGATAAGGGCGTGGTCTAATCGGCTGGCCTACAACTTGATCTGCGAAGTGGCTTGATGCGATCAGACCACTTTGCAGGCGCGAGTCAGTTTCTCATGTAGAAATAGCGAGATACACATGGATTGCAATGGTTGCGAGTTTCGTTCCGAGCTCTATTACGATGATCAGTACCAAATTTGGGCCCGCAGAGAAGAAGATGGCACACTGACGATTGGTATGACCGATATCTCTCAATCAATTGCCGGAAAGATATTGCATGTTCGTGTGCGCAGACCAGGTACGATCCGTCCGGTTGGTAAGCCTGTGGCGACTATCGAGAGTGGCAAATGGGCAGGTCCTGTTCCAAATGTGTTTGATTGCATCATCGAGGAAGCGAATCTTAGCGTTCTCGAAGATCCCAATCTGCTAAACATTGAACCTTACGAAGCATGGATCGCACGGGTGCGTCCAAATGAAAGTGTCGAATCGGCACTGTCGGTCATGATTACCGGAGATGCAGCCCAACGCGGCTACTGCGAGCGAACCAAACGTGAAGATATCCATTGCGAGCGAGGGGCACGCTAATGCGTGATGACCTCTACCTTGATAACGAAGAAAAATCGGTAGTGATTGTGATGACCAGTGGTCCGTCAACCGCTCACCGATGTGCAACGCCGTTCTACATCAGTGCGATATTGGCTTCAATGGATGCCGATGTCAGTATTTTTCTCACCATGGAAGCCGTCAAACTGGGTAAGCGTGGCGTGGCTGCCAATCTGTCTGCGATGGACGGTGGAAAAACCATCATTGAATTCATGCGCGATGCAAAAGCAGCAGGGGTTAAACTGTACCTGTGCCGACCGGCCATGCCCGGCTACGGCCTTGATGAAGCAGACATTATCGAAGAAGTAGACGAGATCGCTAATGCGAGTAAAATGGCAGACTTGGTGCTGGCCTCAGACAAGTCAATGTATTTCTGATGGCTGTATCACAGACATCAGTTTGTATCACCCCCAGCCCAAATGGCTGGTAATTTATTTTAATTCAAGGAGAAACGAGCATGGCAACAGTACGTGGTTGCAACCTACCAGACGACCTCTACTACAACGTCGACAATAACGTTTGGGCACGCCGTGAGGCAGATGGCACATTGACCATTGGCATGACCGCCTACGCCTGCTCGCTGGCAGGTGAAATTGTGTCTTATACCCCCAAGAAAGCCGGCAAAGAAATCGAGCAAAACAAGTCGGTTTGCACCGTTGAATCCGGTAAATGGGTTGGTCCTGTCAAGGCGCCCGTCACCGGTGAAATCATTGCAATCAATCCGGATGTGGCTGCCAAGCCAGGCACCATCAACGCTGATTCATACGGTAGTGGCTGGTTGGTCAAAATGAAACCGACCAACTGGGATGCCGACTCAAGCGCTTTGGTTACCGGCGCTGCAGTGGCAACCAAGTTTGATGCCAAGATGGGTGCTGACGGTTTCGCTGGCTGCTGATAGCGCACGCAGAACGTCATCTTGCCCGTCAGGGCGAGACCAACGGGGGGGATCGATAGTGGCCAGTGTCACCGTTGATCACCCCTGTTGTTTTAACAGAATGAGTAACCCTGCTTAAACCGTGGTTAGTGTGGTGGCGCAGGAGACAACGACAGGTTCAGATATGATGGACTGGATTTCGGTAACAGAACAAGTTGAACCGCTAGAGGGCGTGCTGCTGGATAGCGCACTGGTATCCGATATGCAACAGCGTTACGAAGCGCTGTCAGGTAATCGGGTGGGCAAGGTGAATTTTTATACACCAACCTTCAAGGCGTACGCCACCTCGGAAATTGCGGGCTGCGGCAAAAGTGCATGGCCGGCCGTGTCGATTACCGGCGGCGATTGCAAGCTGCAATGCGATCATTGCAAGGCCAAAATTCTGGAACCCATGCTCCCCGCGCGTACCCCTGAAGACCTGTGGAAGCTGGTGAACGAGCAAATTGCCGGTGGGGCGCAAGGTATGCTGATTACCGGCGGCTCCAACTACCGCAATGAGGTTGAATATAACGCGTTTTATCCGACAATACGTCGCATTAAAGACCAGTTTCCGGCATTTAAAATTGCCATGCACACCGCGCTGGTTGACATGGATATTGCCCGGCGCATGGAAGACAGCGGGATTGATGCCGCGATGATGGATGTGATCGGTGCACAAGATACCATCAGTCAGGTCTATCATCTGCGCCGCACAGTGGATGATTTTGAAAAAACCCTGGAATATCTGGTATCGACATCGTTGAAAGTGGTGCCGCACATCGTCATCGGGTTGCATTATGGTGAATTGCTGGGCGAGTGGAACGCGCTGGAAATGATCAAGCGCCATGTGCCGCAAGCCGTGGTGTTGGTGGTGGTGATGCCGTTCTATGCGCCAGAGCACCGGCCGTTTGTCACGCCTGATAGTGGAGAGGTGGGACGTTTCTTTATGGATGCACGTGCCGCGTTACCCGATATTCCGTTACTGCTGGGTTGCGCCCGCCCGCCCGGTCGCGTCAAGGCCGAAATTGACAGCTATGCTGTGATGGCTGGCTTAAATGGATTGGCCCATCCGAGCGATGGCATGGTTGAGTTGGCAGCCCGCTTGCAACGCGATGTGCGGGTTACGCCGGCGTGCTGTTCGATTGCCATTGGCGATGAAGTCATGGCGATTGAAACAGAAGATGCAGGATTGCAGATCGATATCGAGCAGATCATTGCACAAGAGCGTGCGCGCAAGTCCCCGGTCGGCGCATTGGGGGGTATTCGCATTGTCACGGATAGTCAACCAACGGGTGGATGTTGCGGCTGATGCAAGCGGGTAACGACACAACTGTTTGGCGAGTGCTGGATACCGGCACCCGCCGCGCAGCCGAAAATATAGCGCTGAATCGCGCCCTGCTGGAAGGGCGTCAGCAAGGCATCACACCAAACACCTTGCGGTTTCTGGCATTTGAGCCGTCAGCCTTGCTTGGCTATCATCAAAGCGCCGAGCAAGAATTGAACATCGAACGTTGTCAGGCGTTGGGTGTTGAGATACAGCGTCGCATAACCGGTGGCGGCGCGATATACATGGACCAGGGGCAATTGGGCTGGGAGCTGTATCTGGACAAGCAGGCAGCGGGCAGTGCCGATATGTCGGGTGTTGCCAGACAGATATGCGAAGCGGCAGCCCGTGGGCTGCAAACCTTGGGTGTGCAGGCCAGTTACCGTCCGCGCAATGACATTGAGGTAGATGGACGCAAAATATCCGGTACAGGCGGGGCATTTGATGGCGATGCCCTGATGTATCAGGGAACGCTGCTGATTGAGTTTGATGTCGAACGCATGCTGGCAGTGCTGAATATTCCGGCCGGCAAGCTGACCGACAAAGCCGTTCAATCGGCACGTGAGCGGGTAACCAGTTTGGCAGCCGTGATGCCACAGGTGCCTGGTCGCGCCGAGATCGTGGAAGCGCTTGGTCAGGCGTTGGCAGATGCATTTGGTGTGCGCATGCAGACCGGCAGCCTCAACGCACAGGAAATGGCGTTATATGACGCTGCCCTGACCGAGATTGATCATGCCGACTGGATTGGCTTGATCCAAAAACCGGCCAGCGAGCGTCCGGTGGTAAGCGCTGAACAAAAATTTACCGGCGGTATGCTCAAGGTAAATCTGGCGTATGACGCGCAGCAACAGCGAATTCGTCAGGCATGGTTTAGCGGCGATGTGTTCATCAGTCCATCGCGCACCTTGGTGGATCTGGAAAGCACGTTGCGTGATGTGTTGGTCAGCGACATGCCGCAGGTGATCGACCATTTTTTTGCCCAACGGTCGGTGGATATGTTGGGCTTGCTGCCGACAGATA
>DDOT01000102.1:13921-14100 GCA_002341815.1 Thiobacillus sp. UBA2487
GCAGGACCGGCAGGCGCTGCGGCGGCGATGATGGCTGCGCAGGCCGGACTGGGTGTGCTGGCCATCGACCGGCGCGAAGAGGTGGGTGTGCCGGTGCAGTGTGCCGAGTTTATCCCGATGCCAATGCTGGCCTATTCGCACGGCGTGTTGTATCAAACCATTCAAGGCATGAAAAGTAT
>DDOT01000102.1:14234-15002 GCA_002341815.1 Thiobacillus sp. UBA2487
GCGGTGATTCGCAAGGGCGATCAACAAGACACCGTCACGTGGCGCGTGCTGATCGCTGCCGATGGCCCGCATTCAACCGTGGCGGCACAATGCGGACTGGCCGAACTGGAATCAGTGTATACCCGGCAGTATACAGTCGGCTTGTTGACACCGTATGCGGATACCGATATCTGGCTATCCAACGACTATCCCGGCGGCTATGCGTGGCTGTTTCCCAAAGGCAATCTGGCCAATCTGGGCTTGGGCATCGACAAAGGCTATGCGCAAGACTTGAAACGGCCGCTGGATGACCTGCACAAGCAATTGGTGGCGCAAGGTCTGGTGGATGCTCATATNNCACAGTCGAACCGGCGGCGCCATACCGGTGGGCGGCTTGCGCGAACAACTGGTACTACGCAACATCCTGTTTGTCGGTGATGCCGCCGGATTAACCCACCCGATTACCGGCGCGGGCATACCGGCCGCCGTGATTTCGGGCGAACGCGCAGGACAGGCCGCTGCAATCTGTTTGCAGCAAGGTAAACCGAGCGCGCTCGACGATTATGAAGAAGACATGCGTGACCAATTTGAGGTGGCGATCAACCGTGCAGTTGAACGCCGACGCTGGATGGCCCAGCAATGGAATACCGAACCGGCGCAACAGGACGGTATGCACAAACGAGGATGGGTGGCTTTCCCCGATTATTTTGCGCCCTGACCATCAGCCAACCGTGTGCGATTGGGTCGAGCGTTGCCCCGGCCTGACGGATGATGGCAGGCTAAGCAAGA
>DDOT01000100.1 GCA_002341815.1 Thiobacillus sp. UBA2487
CAATGACGGCATACGTGAGCGATGAATAGGTGGATAAACCGGACAGCTTACCCCATTCTTGCAAACCCACCCATAGCGGGACGCCTACCAGCAGTTGCCACGCCATTGGCGGCAACCAAAACAGACAAGCCAACAATATGCTCATCAGAGCCAGCGCTGTGAGCACCCGTTGCTGTAACATCAGACCATTACTCCAGAATCATCAGGAACCGCTTGCCAATTGTTCACTGGTGCGGCCATATCGGCGTTCGCGTTTTTGAAAAGAAGCAATGGCATCATCCAACGCAGTTGCATTAAACTCAGGCCAAAGCGTATCTGTAAAATACAACTCGGTATACGCCAATTGCCACAATAAAAAGTTGCTGATCCGTTGCTCACCACCGGTGCGAATAAACAAGTCAGGTTCCGGCGCATAATGCAAACTAAGATAAGGCGCTAAATCCTGCTCAGTCAGATCTGCGACCGATCGCTCTGGATGTGCGCGCATAAAATGGCTGATCGCCTGCAATATATCCCATCGGCCGCCATAATTGACCGCAATCGAAACCGTCAACCCTGTATTGGCCTGTGTCAACGCTTCCGCATGCCGGATCAAGTGACGTAATTTATCGTCAAACGGTTGCAGATCACCGATTATCTTGAGTCGGACGTTTCGACTGTGCAGCAGATGAATTTCGTGTTCCAGCACAAAACAAAACAATTCCATCAACAAGCTAACTTCATCTTTCGGACGACGCCAGTTTTCAGAACTAAAGGCAAACAGGGTCAAGTAGCCGATTTTTCGTTCATCACATGCCTTGATGATTTCCTTGACCATGTCCACCCCACGCTTATGCCCGGCAACCCTGGGCAGAAAACGTTTACGTGCCCAGCGTCCATTGCCGTCCATAATGATGGCAATGTGGGCCGGAATGCAGGTGGTGCGAGGAATTGCTGTGGTAGAACTGGAAAAAATTGACACGTTATCAAACTGCCATCAGATCAGCTTCTTTAGCAACCAGTGCCTTATCGATCTCTGCGATAAAGCGATCCGTCAGTTTTTGCACATCATCTTGGGCGCGACGTTCATCATCTTCACTGATTTGTTTGTCCTTCACCAGTTTTTTGAGTTGATCATTGGCATCACGGCGAACGTTTCGAACCGCCACTTTTGCGTTTTCACCTTCGCTTTTTACCACCTTGATCAAATCGCGCCGACGCTCTTCGGTTAACGCCGGCATCGGCACCCGAATCAAACTGCCTTGGCTGGACGGATTCAACCCCAAATCAGAATCACGAATGGCTTTTTCTATCGCCGACGTTAATTTGGTTTCCCACGCCTGAACACCAATGGTGCGCGCATCGACCAGCGTCACATTAGCCACTTGGTTAATGGGGGTTGGACTGCCGTAGTAATCAATGGTTATATGGTCAAGCAAACCGGTATGCGCACGACCGGTACGCACCTTGCCCAAATCATTTTTGAGGGCTTCCAGACTCTTTTCCATGCGCTGTGCGGCGTCTTTTTTTACATCATCAATCATGCTGGCTCCTGCTTTAACAACGAACGAGCGTACCTTCATCCTGTCCGGTCACAAAGCGCATCAAGGCACCCGGATTAAAGATGCCCAGCACTGCTAACGTCATGCCATGGTCGCGACACAAGGTAAACGCAGTCGCATCCATCACTTTAAGGTTCTTTTGTATTGCTTCGTCAAAACTCAGGGTATGGTACCGTTCGGCCTGGGGATTTTTGACCGGATCTTCGGTATAAATACCATCGACTTTGGTGGCTTTGATCACCACTTCCGCATTCATCTCCATACCGCGCAATGCAGCCGCTGTATCCGTTGTAAAAAACGGGTTTCCCGTACCGGCACCAAAAATGACGACTTTGCCTTCTTCAAGATAGCGTATGGCTTTACCCCGTATATATGGCTCGGCCACCTGTTCGAGGGTCAATGCAGATTGAACGCGACTGACCACCCCTACCCCGCGAAACGCATCTTGCAAGGCCAAGGCATTCATGACCGTCGCCAACATACCCATGTAATCAGCCGTGGCGCGATCCATACCGGCAGCGCCCGGCGCGACCCCGCGAAAAATATTGCCACCACCGATTACAATGGCAACTTGCACGCCAAGATCGGTAATGGATTTGACTTCATTCACGATACCGACAATCGTTTCACGATTGATGCCATAACTGTCATCGCCCATCAGGGCTTCACCCGACAATTTGAGCAAAATGCGCTTGTAAACGGGGGCGGTCATGTTTACACCTTTGCAGCAGCGGCCACTTCAGCGGCGTAGTCAACAACCTTCTTCTCGATACCTTCACCAACCACAAACATCGTAAAACCGTTAACCTTGGATTTTTTCTCTGCCAACAATTTTTCGACTGTTTGATCAGGGTTTTTAACAAAAGGTTGGCCCAAAAGCGTGACTTCAGCCAAAAATTTGCTGATACGACCGTCTACCATTTTGGCGACAATATCAGCGGGCTTGCCAGATTCGGCCGCTTGAGCGCTATAAATTTCGCGTTCTTTTTCGATTAATGCAGGATCAACCTGGTCGCGTGACACACAAACCGGCTTACTGGCGGCAATGTGCATGGCCAAATCTTTACCCAGCACCTCGTCACCCTGCAAATCAACCATGACACCGATTTTGCTGCCGTGCAGGTAGGTCACCAAACGATCCGGTGTTTGATAACAGGCAACACGACGAATGGTCAGGTTTTCTCCCAGCTTCATCACCAGTGCCTGACGTTGGGTTTCTACCGTACCTTCCGCGAGGGCAAAATCAGCGATTGCGGCAACATCGGTCACTTGTTGGCTGGCAGCGGCTTCTGCCACATGACGAGCGAAGGCCATAAAATCTTCGTTACGCGCAACAAAATCGGTTTCGCAGTTAATTTCAACCAGCGCACCAGCCTTGCCATCGGTACTAATCCAGGCCCCAATCACACCTTCAGCCGCCACGCGAGCAGCCGCCTTGCTGGCTTTGGCGCCACTCTTGATCCGCAACAAATCTTCGGCTGCCGTCATGTCGCCGTCGGTTTCGGTCAATGCTTTTTTGCACTCCATCATGCCAAGACCGGTACGCTCACGCAATTCTTTGACCATGCCTGCGGTAATTTCAGCCATTCATAACTCCCATCAGTTTTCAAATCATAAAAAAAGGGGCGACTGCCCCTTTTCGTAAAGCATTCTGGCGCGCATTATCCCAGATAATGGCCGCAGATGCGAGACCGGCAACCATACATGGTTATTCAGCCTGACCCTCAGTGGCAACTGCTTCTTCTACTTCAACGAACTCTTCGCCTTCGGCCAGAATGTCGTTAATGGCTTCGCTACGCCCTTCCAGCACTGCATCGGCAATGCCGCGTGCATACAGACGAATGGCACGACTGGAATCGTCGTTGCCCGGAATAATGTAATCCACACCCAGCGGGCTGTTATTGGTATCAACCACGCCAATTACCGGAATACCCAATGCGCTGGCTTCTACAATTGCACCTTTTTGATAACCCACATCCACCACAAAAATAGCATCCGGCAGAACAGTCATCTCTTTAATACCACCGAGGCTGCGCGTGAGTTTTTCCAATTCACGCTGCACCATCAAGGCTTCTTTTTTGGAATGACGCACGGATGCTTCACCCAGCGACGCTTCCAGATCTTTCAAGCGTTTGATAGATTGACGAACGGTTTTGAAGTTGGTCAACATGCCACCCAACCAACGGTTATCGACATAGGGCATACCGCAGCGCTCGGCTTCTTCGCGTACAATTTCACGCGCCGAACGTTTGGTACCAACAAACAGAACGGTGCCCCGATTACTTGCCAATTTCCGGGTAAACTTGAGCGCATCCTGGAACATGGGCAAGCTTTTTTCCAGGTTGACGATGTGAATCTTGTTGCGGTGGCCGAAAATGTACGGTGCCATTTTCGGATTCCAGAAACGGGTTTGGTGGCCGAAGTGGACACCGGCTTCCAGCATTTGACGCATGGTAACAGACATATAATATCCTCAGGGTTAAACACCAGTCAGCAACCCCTTGGCGGGACACCCGGACTAACCTGACATGGTGACAATGATGCAGGCTGGCGCAACCTTGCACCAATTTGTAAATGACCTGTACATCAAGCCCGGCATTCTAACACGCCGCCACAGCGCTCACAAGGTAGATGCAGGCTTAGC
>DDOT01000167.1:0-232 GCA_002341815.1 Thiobacillus sp. UBA2487
CCCGTTTGCTGGATGGCGTGCCATGCGATGGGTTCAGGTGTGTCCTCATCGACGACCATGCTGAATGACTCGCTGCCTAATTGCAGATAAGCGATCAATTCGGCCAGTCCTTGTTGCAGTGGCTGGTTGGTCACCAATTCACTTAGGGTGATTTGCCCCCGGTCTTGCAAGGCATGGCGAATATGGCGAATCAGACGTGGTTTGTCGACCGTGATTTGATCAAACAACACGG
>DDOT01000167.1:249-9810 GCA_002341815.1 Thiobacillus sp. UBA2487
ATCGTGATCATGGGTTTGATAGATGGCGTGAATAGCGGGCGTTCCATGGCTAGTTCGATATCCGCTTGGGCTTCCGCGATTTCCATGACCTGACCGCTGGGTGGCGAGTCGCGCAGCAGCACGGCTTTGCTTTCAATGTTGTGTAAAATCTCCATGATCCGGCGGTTTTCAAGCCTGGTTTGGTCATCCAGAAATCGGCGCAACTGTTGGGATAGTGTGGCGACCATGCGTTGTGTATGCTCGCCGGCNNCCGGCCTCTAGCCAATCGTAGTGGATGCGTCGTGTGCGGGCATCCGGATTCAATTGTGCGACGGGAGGCAGCGCTAACACACGATCCAGCAATTCGCTCAGTTCTTCCTGACGTCGACTGGACAGCAGAAAATCCCAAAACGCACGAAAACTCTTGCCTTGGTCAGAATCGGCAATGACATCGCGTTCCTCCATAATGTCTTCCAGCAACGTCCCTTTACTACCCTCCCACAGTGCAATGCGCTCGCGGACGCGTCGGTCGAGTTGACGGAAGTTGTATTCAACTTCGCGAAAATCGCTGAGTAATTCGCGTGCGCCCTGGGTAAATTGTTGAAAGCGATCTTTTAATGCGGTTTCGTCCAACAAGGCAATGTCGCCGGATATCACGCGAGCGATTTCGCTGTCGATCTCTTCGCGTTTTTTTTGCAGCTCAATCAGGCGCTTAGCCGGATCTGTTTCGCTCCCTTCGCTCATCTGTTTGAGTAAGTCAAACAGCGTTAGCAAGCGCGATTCGGTCCCGACAAACTGACGTTCTCCCAGTTGTTCCAGCCATGCAATCGCTTTTTCAGTAGCCGGTGTTAAATCGAATTGTGCTTCGTCGGTACCTGTGCGATAAAATTTGCGCAGCCAGCCCTTGTCGGGTGCTGCCCAGTCATTCAGATAGTCTATCGCCGACTTGGGAAACACTGCATCGCCTTGATCGCCAAGTTGTAAGCGTAAGGCATATAATTCGTCTTCCAGTAACTCGGATAAATCGGCTGCGGCCATGACACGCACATTCGGTGCGACGAATGCTTTGTGCAGAAAGCTGGCTACCAAAGGCGCGTGGTCCGAGCGTAACAATCGCAAGGCCGGATGGTGGCTTTGCATGGTGGTGATGCTAAAAAAATCCATTGTCAGGGAGTCTAGGCGGATGCTTGGTCTGCGCCGCTATCAATGATTTCAAAATCGTGGGTAACGTCGGCTGTCTTGCCCAGCATAATGGTAGCCGAGCAGTATTTTGTGGCTGACAAATGGATCGCCCGTTCGACCAGTTCCTGCCGAATATCACGGCCTTTGATGATGAAGTGCAGGTGAATTTTGGTGAACACCTTGGGTTCTGAGTCGGCGCGCTCAGCGGTGATGTCTACTTCGCAACTGTCGACATTGGCGCGGGCTTTTTTAAGAATGCTCATCACATCGAATGACGTGCACCCACCAGCGCCCATCAACAACATTTCCATGGGACGTGGTCCCAGGTTATTGCCGCCCGCTTCGGGTGAACCATCCATCAATACCGAATGTCCACTGGCGGATTGACCGATAAACGACATATTTTCAACCCATTTAACCCGTGCCTGCATGTTATGTCCTTTCGTGAATGTTACAGTCTCATTGTATCAGGTGGTACCAAATCTGACCCAGCCATTCATGTAACACAATGGCGGTGTTGTTCCAGCCAGCCGGTTGAGGTAGCCAATCAGACCAGCGTGCTGGACGGGTGTTGGTGTAGCCGGTAGGCGCCGGAATTACCTGAAAACCTGCATGACGAAAGCTCCATGCTGCGCGTGGCATGTGCCATGCGTGGGTGACCAGTAAAATAGTGTGGGTGCCAGGCGGCAGCAGTTGTCGGGTATCGATAGCGTTTTCGCGTGTGTTGCGCGAGCGGGCTTCTATCCAGCGTACCGGTACATGAAAGTCGTCTTGTAATACTTGCGCCATTACCACCCCTTCGGCAGTGCCGCCTTCGGGATGGCCGCCACTTAGCGCAATGGGTAAGTGGGTGGTACGGTAGAGCAGCGCTGCGTATCGCAAGCGTTCTAATCCGGCAGGGCTAATCGTGTCTCCCCCGTATTCCGGTGCATGATGGTAAATGCCGGCGCCTAACACCACAATCGCATCGGCAGCGGGCAGATTGTTCGCCTGCAAGGCGGGTGCGGCTTCTAATGGGGTGACCAGCCAGCGTGATATGGCGGGCGTGCCCGCCAGATAGATTAACAGTAACAGCGTCCACGGTAGCGCCCAGCGCCAATGGTGTGTCGGGGTGCGACGCGCGTTGCGTTTTGGCGGGCGTGCCATCTTAACCGCGCACGTGCTGTTCGCGAGGTTTGGGTAAAACGTCGGGCAGCAACGAGCCGACGAGCATGCCGGCCAGACTCATGAGCAAGCCAAACAATTGTGGTGGCCAGATGCCATCCGGTCGGGTGATTTCCAGCCAGAGCCATGCGCTGGTGCCTAGTACAATGGCGAAAACAGCACCTTGATTGGTGGCGCGCTTCCAGTACAAGCCGGCGGCCAGCGGCACAAAGGCGGCAACCAGTGTGACTTTGTAGGCATTTTCCACCATATTGAAAATGCTGTTGTTGGTGCCCAGTGCGTACCACGCTACCACCGCCGCAAACAGGACCACCACCGCGCGCATGACTAACAATAAATGACGTTCGCCCCATTGACCGATAAAGGGTTTGATGACGTTTTCGGTGAAGGTGATGGATGGTGCCAACAGGGTGGCGCTGGCCGTGCTGAGAATGGATGAGAGGAGCGCGCCGAAGAACATGATTTGCGCGAAAATCGGGGTGTGGTGCAAAATCAGTTCGGGCAGAATATGCTGCGGGTGATTGCCAATCAACCGTTGCACCATGGCCGGGTCGATCAGGGTGGCAGCGTAACCCAAGGTGATCGGAATGAAAGCAAACAGGAAATACATGACGCCACCCAGTACTGAGCCCTGTACGGCGACTGTTTCACTTTTGGCGGACATGATGCGCTGGAAGACGTCTTGTTGCGGAATTGATCCCAGCATCATGGTCACCCAAGCACCTAAAAAGCCTAAGATATCGGCTGCATCGGCTTTGGGCCAGAAGTTGAATTTGCCGTCCTGTCGGGCATGTTGCACGACATGTGACAAGCCGCCGGCATCACCGCTGATGACATAGCCAATGTACAGCATGCCGACCAGGATTACATTCATCTGCAGAAAATCATGCAAGGCAATCGACCACATACCGCCAAAAATGGTGTACACCAGTACAATGGCAGAACCCAGCAACATGCCTTGGTGCAGGCTGATCTGGTTGTTGCTGATCAATGAAAATACCAGTCCGCTGGCAGTGATTTGCGCTGAGACCCAGCCCAGATAGGAAATGACGATGGCCATGCTGGTGATGACCTCAACCGAGCGGCTGTAGCGCAAGCGGTAATAATCGCCGATGGTCAGCAAGTTCATGCGGTAAAGTTTGCGGGCAAAAAACAGTCCGGCGAACACCAGACACAGGCTGGCACCAAACGGATCGGCAACAATGCCATGCAAGCCTTCTTGTAAAAATGTGGCTGAGGTGCCAAGGACGGTTTCCGAGCCAAACCAGGTGGCAAATACAGTGGCAGTGACCATGTACAGCGGCAAGGCGCGTCCGGCAACCACATAGTCGCGTGCATTATGTACCTTGGTGGCGGCATAAAGACCGATGCCAATGGCAATGATCAGGTAAATGACAACAAACCAAATCAGCATGTGGTGTCCTTAGCGTGTGGTAACCACCAACCAACCCAGCAGGGCCAGACCGGAGGCTAGCAGGGCGACAACCACCCAGAGCCAGCGCATTGTGCGTTGATGTTGCTGTAAAACGGCTTGTATTTGCGGTGTGTCTTGTGCCAGTTGCGCTTGTGCAAGCGCGTGATGCGCCAGTCGGGGGATTTGCGGGATGGCCACCGCCCAGTTTGGGGCTTCTTTGCGCAGATTGGCCAGCAATCCGCGCCAGCCGAATTGTTCGTTCATCCAGCGTTCAAGGAAAGGTTTACCGGTTTTCCATAAATCCAGATCAGGATCAAGTTGACGCCCCAGTCCTTCAATATTGAGCAGGGTTTTTTGCAACAATACCAATTGGGGTTGAATTTGCATGTTAAAACGGCGCGAGGTTTGGAACAGTCGCAGCAATACCTTGCCGAAGGAGATTTCTTTCAGCGGGCGGTCGAAAATCGGTTCGCAAACGGCCCGAATGGCAGCCTCAAATTCATCTACCCGGGTATCGGCGGGGGTCCANNTCTACGTGGGCTTGCGCCACTGCCCGATAATCACGGCGAAAGAAAGCCAGAAAATTTTGCGCCAGATAGTTTTTATCCACTTCGGTCAGGGTGCCCATAATGCCGAAATCAAGCGCAATATAGCGACCTTGTTCATTCACCAGCACATTGCCTGGATGCATATCGGCGTGGAAGAAGGCGTCGCGGAAAACCTGGGTAAAAAAGATTTCCACACCGTCGCGCGCCAAACGGGGAATATCGACACCCAATGCCTCCAACCGGTCGCGCTGATTCACGGGTATGCCGTGCATGCGTTCCATCACCATGACCTGAGATTCGCAGTAGTCCCAGAATACTTCCGGTACCAACAGCAGATCGGATTTGTCAAAATTGCGTCGCAGTTGCGAACAGTTGGATGCTTCGCGCATCAAATCCAGCTCGTCATGTAAGGTTTTGCTGAATTCTTCGACCACTTCGCGCGGTCGCAAGCGCTTGCCGTCACTGATTAGTCGTTCCAGCAACAGGGCAGCCGATTCGAGCAGGGCAATATCGTGATCAATGACCCGACTGATGCCGGGACGCAAGACTTTTACCGCTGCTTGCCGCCCGTTGGGTAGTATGGCAAAGTGAACTTGCGCCATTGAAGCGCTGGCAATCGGGGTGTCATCAAATTGGACGAATACCTGTTCAACAGGCCGACTGNNGCCGTAGGCACTTTGCAGGGTGTCGCGCACAATCTGGCTGGAGAATGGCGGGACGCGGTCTTGCAGCAATGCCAGTTCATCGGCAATATCAACCGGCATCAGATCACGCCGGGTAGATAACATTTGGCCGAATTTGACGAAAATCGGCCCGAGCGCTTCCAGGGCGTGACGCAAGCGCACACCGCGCGGATCATCCAGATTTCGCCAGAACAAGCTTATTCGGATGAGTGTGCGAAGTCCGCGAACATTTTCATGTCCCAGAAAGAATTCATCCAGTCCAAAGCGCAGGGCAACCCAAAGGATGGTAATGAGGCGAAAAATCCTCATTTGTGCGTGCCGGGCACCTGACGGGCAAGCAAGGCCACCCGTTTTTCCAGACGGGCCAATTGGTCGCGCAGTTCATCTACGGCAGTGACAAATTGTGCGATATCGCTACGTTTGGCGAGCAGAGGCGTTTCTTCCGTACTGTATTCAACCCAGTTGCGCGCTTGCTGGATCAGGCTCAAATTTTGCCATGCTATCAGGGATTGTACGGCACTGACCACCGCTTTAGCGGCTACATCCCCTAGCAAACGAGCCAAATCGGCCTCGGCATCCCACGTCAGATTGCGCAAGATAATACCAAAACGGGCCGCCAGTTGCGCATCGCCCGTGACGTCAACCGAGCGCTCTGCCGCGCTGTCGCTGGCCGCCATGCGTAACAATGCCAAGGGAGTGATGGTGAGGCTGGCTTGCGGGGTGTCTTCTGACAGGGCAACCCAGCCATCCGCATCGAATACCAAGGTGGCGCTCAGTGGAAAGGCATCGATTTTCACCGGCTTGCCGGCCAGTTCACGTGTCTTGTGGCGTGCCCAAGGGGCTTGTTGCAACAAGTGGTTCAGGGCGGCAATCAGCAGGCGTCGGGACAGATGCGGCAACATGGTGACGATACTCAGTATTTATAACCTTTGTGCAGCGCAACGACGCCGCCGGTCAGATTGTGGTAGCTGGCATGCATAAAACCGGCATCCAGCATCATTTGTTTGAGCGTTTCCTGGTCGGGATGCATGCGGATGGATTCTGCCAGGTATTGATAGCTTTCCGCATCTTTGGCCACCAGCTTGCCCATGATCGGCAATAGTTTGAATGAGTAAACATCATACAATGGGGCAAGCGGTTTCCATACCCGCGAAAATTCGAGCACCAGCAGACGACCGCCCGGGCGTAGCACGCGGAACATTTCACGCAGGGCCGCATCTTTATGCGTCATGTTGCGCAAGCCGAACGCGACGCTGACACAATCAAAATATTGGTCGGGAAACGGTAGTTTTTCGGCATCACATTGTGCCACCGGCAGGGCATGTCCCTCGTCCAGCATTCGATCGCGCCCGACGGTCAGCATGGAGCTGTTGATGTCGGTTAGCCAAACCTGACCGGTACTGCCGGCTTGTTTAAGCCAAAGGCGCGCCAGATCGGCTGTGCCACCGGCAACATANNTCCCCGGGGCGTATGCCCGATGTGGCAGCCGTAAATTGTTTCCACACGCGATGCAGTCCAGCCGACATCAGGTCATTCATCACGTCATAGCGTGCAGCAACCGAATGAAATACATCGGCCACCATGCTGGCCTTGTCGGTTTCTGCAACAGTTTTATAACCGAAGTGGGTCGTGTTATCCATGATTCACCAGCTTGATGTGTGTTGCAAAACCCTTGATGGTGTTGCGTTAGTGCAAATATGGGTGGCGAGCCCAACCCCCGGCACTTGCAATTGACGGCTGTGGCTGCTTCCTTCCGGACCTGACCAGGTTCACCACCTTGCAATGCGGGGAGACCCGCCAGAGGCGTATTCTACGCCAACCATCAGAGAAGACATAGTACTATTTGGGGTGGTATTGGCGGCTATTTGCCCCGCATGAACAATTGGTCCAGTTCGGTCAACTTGAACTGATGCCATGTCGGGCGACCATGATTGCATTGATTGCTACGTTCGGTCTGTTCCATCTCGCGCAACAGTGCGTTCATTTCAGCCAACGTGAGTTGACGGTGGGCGCGTACCGCGCCATGACAGGCCATGGTGGCCAACAGCGCATTTTGTTGTTCGATTAGTATGCTGCTGGTGCCATGTTGTTGAAGATCGATCAGCAGGTTGCGCACCAGTGGCAGCACATCGCCTTGCTGCACCAATGCCGGCACGGCGCGAATCGCCAAACCGGTGTCGGACAATGGAGACAGGTCCAGGCCAAGTTGATTTAGCGTGTCGGCGTGCCGTTCGGCAGTGGCCACCAACAAACGATCAACCTGCAAGGTCAATGGCAATAACAGCGGTTGGCTGGATAGTCGTTGATCATGGACAGCCTGTTTAAGGCGTTCGTACAAAATGCGCTCGTGTGCGGCGTGCATGTCAATCAGCACCAATCCGTTGGCATTTTGCGCCAAAATGTAAATGCCGTGCAGTTGACCGATGGCATAACCCAATGGATGTTCGGACGGCGTTGTGGTTTGAACGGATTCTTGCCAGTTTGCCGTGCGGGGGTTGCCCTGCACAGAATAATCGTTGGGTCTGTAAGGTGTGTCTGGACTGGCCAGCAATCCGCTGAATGCCTGCTGGCGTGGCGGCCAAGTGGTCGCAGGCATCGGGTTCGGCGATGTCTCGGGTGGTGTTGACGTATCCGGCACGGTGATCGCGGCGGGGCGCAAACTGGCCAGTGCACCCGGCGGTGCCGCCTGCATGCCTGCTGCGCCGGATAGCGCGCGGTGTATGCTGTGATACACAAATTGATGCACCGCTTGTCCATCGCGAAAGCGAACTTCGGTTTTGGCAGGATGCACATTCACATCCACCGCAGCGGGGTCGATACTTAAAAACAGGCAATAGGTGGCTTGGCGCTCCAAATGCAACACGTCTTGCCAGGCTTGACGGAGGGCGTGTGCCAACAGCTTGTCGCGTACAAACCGACCATTGACAAAAACGTGTTGCGATTCGCGTCCGTTAGATAAATGGCCTGGGGGAACCAATAATCCGGCCAATTGAATTTGACTGGCTGAGGCATCAATTTCGATGGATGATTGAGAAAACGCATCTCCCAGCACGGCGCAAATTCGCTCATGGCGGTTTTGTGGGCGTAACGTGAGAATCCGGCGTTCGTTATGCGTCAGGTTGATGGCAACATCGGGGCGCGCCAAGGCCATTCGTTCCACCACGGCATGACAATGACCAAATTCAGTGCTGGCGGTTTTAAGAAATTTGCGTCGGGCCGGGGTGTTAAAAAACAGATCTTGCACTTCTACGGTGGTGCCCGCCGTTAAGGCGGCGGGTTGCACCTCGCTCAATTTGCCACCTTCACAGGTGAGTTGGCTGGCATGTGGTTGGCCCGTTGCCAGACTGGCAATGCGCAGTTTGGCTACTGCCGCCATGCTGGCCAGCGCTTCGCCACGAAAACCAAAGCTGGCCACCTGTTCCAGATCTGCCAAACTGCTGACTTTGCTGGTTGCATGCCTGGCCAGCGCCAATGGTAATTGGGCCGGCAAAATACCGTTGCCATTATCGGCTACCCGAATCAGTTGCATGCCGCCTTGCTCAATCTGTATGCGTAATTCGTTGGCGCCGGCGTCCAGACTGTTTTCCAACAGTTCTTTCAGCGCTGAGGCCGGGCGTTCAACCACCTCACCTGCCGCAATTTGGCTGATCAGCAAGTCGGGCAAGATTTGAATGGGTTGCATGGATGTAAACAGTGGGTTTAGCGTGTTGAGAGTTTGTCACGTACGGTGGCAGGATTGCTGGCAAAAAATTGCTGAATGCCTTTGACAATGGCATCGGCAATTTCGTCCTGATAAGCATCGCTTTTCAGACGTTGCTCTTCATCCGGATTGGAAATAAAGGCAGTTTCCACCAAAATGGACGGAATGTCAGGGGCTTTTAGAACGGCGAAGCCGGCCTGTTCTACTTCCCCCTTGTGCAACCGGTTGATTTCACCAATTTGATGTAGCACGTCGCGGGCTAATCGACGGCTGTCGTTGTTGGTGGCAGTTTGAGACAAGTCAATCAAGGTGCGCGCCAAGTCCGGCTGGTTGGGACGGATATTCACCCCCCCCACCAGATCGGCATCGTTTTCCGATTTTGCCAGCCAGCGCGCCGCAGCACTGCTGGCACCATGCTCAGACAGGGTAAATACGCTTGATCCCCGTGCGTCTGGCGTGACAAACGCATCGGCATGAATCGACACGAACAAGTCCGCCCCCATATTGCGTGCTTTGATGACGCGCTCGGCCAACGGAATGAAAAAATCGCTGTCGCGTGTCAGCTTGGCATGAATGCCCGGTAATGCATTGAGTTTGTCCTTCACCCGACGTCCGATTGCCAGCGTGACATTTTTTTCCAGTGTGCCTCCCATACCATGTGCACCGGGATCTTCGCCGCCGTGTCCGGGGTCAATTGCGATGATCAGCGGTTTTTGTTGTAAAAAAGCCGAGGTCGTGAGGTCGTTGTGCTGTGATGGATTGGATAGCGCTGTGTCGGTTGCACGGGTTTGTGGGCTGGGCAGCAGTGTCGGGTGGGTTTCTGGCGGGCTGGATGGTTTGGGTTTTTGTGTCGATATTTGCGTTGGGTTGGCCGCTGGCATTGTATTTGCC
>DDOT01000165.1:0-216 GCA_002341815.1 Thiobacillus sp. UBA2487
CCCGATCATTTCATAAATTGACGCGCGCCCTCACGTGTTTTTTGTCTCCTATTGAAATGTTATGCTATTGGGCGTACGAATAACGCCTCCACGCGGTCATAAAATTGCACTCGGTAACAAAATCTTGTGTGATCATCACGCGCATGCATGAAAAGATCAGGTTAAGGAAGCGCTGATTATTCCCTCCGTCGCGACCGTATGGGAGTTAATCAGTGC
>DDOT01000165.1:358-4845 GCA_002341815.1 Thiobacillus sp. UBA2487
CCGGCTTTCATGCTGACATGTGCGTTTAATTGGCGTAATTCGGTTTCGGATACATGATATCGCCGAGCAATGTGTGACCAACGATCGCCTTGTTGAATGGTGACGGTGCGTTTTTTGTCATGTTGGGAAGGGATGTCATGTTGAATGTTGGTGTTGTCAGTTTGGCTTGTGCCGGCAGAAACGTCCTCTGCCATCGGTGATGCGTGCTGCGTGGGCACAACCAAGGTTTGATTGGTTTTGAAGCGCCCTTTGTGATTCAGTTCGAGGTGATTGTCGTGCGTCAGTGTCGCGAGTGTCACATGACAACGTTTGGCAGCTTTGGCCGGCGTTTCGCCAGCATGCACATCACAGCCTTGCCAACTTACCAGCGGTGCATCGTAGTGGTCGAGGTTGTTGGTGAAAACGTCGGCACGGTCCACCGGCAGAATCAGCTCGGCATTGTTGTCCGAGCGAATGACCGGTTTGGAAAATGCAGGGTTCAAAGACAGAAAGTCATTTATCGGCATGTTTGCCAATTGTGCAGCCAAGCTGACATCAATCGGTTTGTCGAGTTTGACTGTGGTGAAATAGGCCTTATCCGGAATATTTTGTAACGGAATGCCGGTGGCGGACGGATCGCTCACCAGCTCCTTAACGGCCATCAGTTTGGGCACATAGTCGCGGGTTTCAGCCGGTAATGGCAGGCTTTTGTAATCGGTTGGCAAGCCCAATCGCTGGTTGTGTTCAATGGCGCGCTGCACGCAGCCTTCGCCACAATTATAGGCGGCCAAGGCCAGTTCCCATGTGCCGAATTGTTGGTGCAAGCGATTCAGATAGGTAAGTGCGGCATTGGTGGCGGCAATGATGTCGCGGCGACCATCGTACCAGGCGTTTTCATGCAAGCCATAGTTTTTGCCGGTGGCCGGCAAAAACTGCCAGATACCCGAGGCATGACCTACGGAATACGCCATCGGGTTGTAGGCACTTTCTACCATGGGTAACAGGGCAATTTCGGAAGGCATGCCGCGTTTTTCTACTTCGCTCAGAATGTGGTAAAGATAACGTTTGCTGCGGTCCATCATTCGATTGACATAATCGGGACGTTGGGTGTACCAGTTGAGTTGGTTGGTCACGCGCGGATTGTCGTTATCGTTTTTCAGTGCAAAGCCATTCCGCACGCGTTCCCACAAATTGTCGGGTTTGGTCGGTGGAGAGGTTGGCGGTGTGGACGCGGTTGTATTGCCCCCGGGGATGGATGGATTGCTGGCNNGGCAGGCGTCGTGTTGCTGGTGACGGTGTTGGCCGGATTGCTGGCGTCTGTTGGGGCCGCGATACCTGGCACGGTATCCTGGACGGGGTTGCCGGTTGTTGGTAAAAGGCTTGATAGCAGCGCGGTGTCTGATGCCGTGGCGCATACCCGGTAGGGCAAGTTGGCCCAAGCCCATGGGCTGCCGTCAACGGACGTGCAGACTTCGTCGGCGGTTGCCAACGAAAAATACAGCAGACAGGCAAGAATGTAAATCAGGCGCATGGGGTGCTCTGGTCAGCCAGCATCAGGCCAAACGTCGGTTGTGGCCATGAGAAAAAAGCAAGCGGTGGGTGGTTAACGAAACTCATCCTTTTGACGACGCAAGACAGCAAATACTGCTTCCGGTGTGAGGCTGGTATGGCCGGCGGACTGGGCCGCGTGGCGGACAAGGCTGGGGCGGTCACAGCGCAAAAACGGGTTGGTTGCCAGTTCAAGACCAAGGGTGCTGGGTAGCGTGGGTTGATGATGGGTAATCCGGTCACGATCTTTACGGACACGTTGGATCAATGTCGGGTTGTCGGGTTCCACGCTGAGTGCAAACGCAATGTTGTTTAATGTGTATTCGTGTGCGCTGTAAACCTGCGTTTCTGGCGGAAGTTGCGCCAGTCGTTGCAACGAGTGGTACATTTGCGCGGGCGTGCCTTCAAACAGCCGTCCGCAGCCGCAGCCAAACAAGGTGTCGCCGCAAAACAGGTGGCCTGAAGTATGGTAGGCTACATGCCCTGATGTATGACCGGGCACGTCAATTACGGTAAAACCCAAGCCGACAGGGTCGATTTGAAGGGTTTGGTTGTCGATCACCGGGCAAGTGATGCCCGGTATGTTTTCCAGGGCGGGACCATACACTGCAACCGGGAATTGTTGCGTGAGGTCATTGATGCCGCCGGTGTGATCGTGGTGGTGGTGCGTAATCAAAATGGCGCATAATATGAGGTGGTGCTGTGCCAAAAATGCGAGTACGGGGGACGCGTCACCAGGATCAACCACGACCGCGTGAGTTGAGTTGTGAAGTGCCCAGATATAGTTATCCCGAAATGCGAGGATAGGGCTGATTGTGATTGGGGTATGCATGGGTGCTATGATAGCATGACCGACCGTTTTGGTTCTTTCGCAGACTGGTTTTCTGGTGCCGAAGGCGATTATTTGCGTGCACGCGAACAAGCGATGTTCGATGCCGTGGTGAGTGACCTGTTCGGCTTCAATGCCGTGCAGGTCGGCTTGTCGCAAGCTGATCTTTTGTGCACCAGTCGCATCAAACATTTGGTGCATCTGGACTCGACTTGCCCGGCGGATGTGCGGGCCGATCCGCTGCAGTTGCCGTTTGCCAACCAATCTATCGATTTGCTGCTGTTGCCGCATGTGCTGGAGTTTTCTGATTGGCCGCACCAAATTTTGCGTGAGGCCGAACGGGTGTTGATTCCCGAAGGTAATTTGCTCTTGACCGGGTTTAACCCGTGGAGCCTGTACGGATTTTGGCATTGGTATCAAGGTATGCAGGGGGAATCTCCCTGGCGAGGTCATTTTTTGTCGCTGCACCGGTTACGCGACTGGTTGTCATTATTGGGTTGCGAATTGGTGAGTATTCGCATGTGTTGCTATGTGCCTCCGCTGGCAAACAAACGTTGGGTACAGTGGTTCGAACGGTTGGAAATACCCGGTGAGCACTGGTGGTCGCTGGGGGGCAGTGTTTATTTTGTGCATGCCATCAAACGGGTGCATGGCATGCATTTGATCGTGCCGGGCTGGAATGACGCCGCGCATGGGTTAGGCAAGATTTTGCAGCCGACTACGCGCGCTTATCAGCAAGATTATAAAAAGGTTAGTTAATGTCGCAAGAGCTGGATTTTGTCCGTATTTGGACGGACGGTGCCTGCAAAGGCAATCCCGGGCCGGGTGGTTGGGGAGCTGTGCTGGAAAGTGGCGGTCACCGCAAGGAATTGTGCGGTGGAGATCCCATGACCACTAACAATCGCATGGAGTTAATGGCCGTTATCATGGCGTTGCAAAGTTTGAAGCGTAAGTGCCGCATTGAGTTGCATGCCGATTCTCAGTATGTGCTGAAGGGCATGACGGAATGGTTGGCGGGTTGGAAGAAAAAGGGTTGGAAAAGCAGCAGCAACGCTCCTGTCAAAAATGTGGATTTGTGGCAAAAATTGGACGGTTTGGCGGTGCAGCATGAGATTGCATGGCATTGGGTTAAAGGGCACGCTGGCGATGCCGGCAATGAACGGGCCGATCAGTTGGCCAATCAGGGGATTGCATCTTTGGCAGAGCGGGGTGTGGCATGCCAGTGATTTCGCTTGATCGGGTGTCGTTGGCGTTCGGGCATGTTCAGTTGCTGGATCAGGTGAATTGGGTGATCGAACCGGGTAGCAAAATCGGCTTGATTGGCCGAAATGGGGCGGGAAAATCCAGCTTGCTGCGAGTGCTGGCGGGCGAAACGGTCCCTGATGACGGGCAGGTGCGGCGTGAATCCGGTATGCGTTTGGCGTATGTCGCGCAAGAACCCGTACTTGATCCGCACAAGACCGTGTATGAAACAGTGGCCGAGGGCTTGGGCGCGATTAGTTGCCAATTGCTGGACTACCATCGCGTGACGCAGGCGTTGGCCCAGCCGGATGCCGATCACGACAGCTTGCTGGCGCACTTGCAAATCTTGCAAACGGCACTGGAGGCAGAGGATGGCTGGCGTTTGGATTCTCGCGTGGAAGCAGCACTATCTCGCTTGGGGTTGCCTGCTGATGCACTGACCCATACGTTGTCGGGTGGTCTGAAAAAACGTGTCGCTCTGGCACGCGCTTTGGTATCCGAGCCGGCCCTGTTGTTGTTGGATGAGCCGACCAACCATTTGGATCTGACTTCGATTGAGTGGTTGGAGCAATTGATTCGCGAGTTTGCCGGCGCTGTGGTGGTGATTACGCATGACCGGCGCTTTTTGGATCATGTGGCCCAGCAGATTGTGGCACTCGATCGGGGGTATTTATCGTCGTATGCGGGCGGGTATGCCAATTATCGGCGTATCAAAGAAGAGCAGTTGGCGATCGAAGCCGTTGAACAGGCCAAGTTTGACAAGTTTCTGGCGCAAGAAGAGGTCTGGATACGCAAGGGGGTTGAGGCGCGACGTACACGCAACGAGGGACGTGTGCGGCGGTTGGAGCGTTTGCGCGTCGCGCGTGGCGAGCGGCGCAATCAACAAGGA
>DDOT01000165.1:4856-13736 GCA_002341815.1 Thiobacillus sp. UBA2487
CAACGGTCCGGTAAATTGGTGGCAGAATTGGAGCAGGTTGGCAAGTCTTTGGGCGGGCGGGTCTTGGTCAGGGATTTTTCCACCCGCATCCAGCGTGGAGATAAGGTGGGATTGATCGGGCCGAATGGGGCGGGCAAGACTACACTGATTCGCTTGATGTTGGGCGATCTTGCCCCCGATACGGGTTCGGTGCGCCTCGGAACCAAGTTGGAGGTGGCGTATTTTGACCAGTTTCGCACCCAATTGGATGAAGAAGCCATCTTGGCCGATATTATCAGTCCTGGCAGCGACTATGTGGAAATTGGCGGACAGCGCAAGCATGTGATCAGCTATCTGGAAGATTTTCTGTTTGCACCGGCGCGTGCCCGTTCGCCTGTCAAGTCTTTGTCGGGCGGTGAACGGAATCGATTGTTGTTGGCGCGCCTGTTTGCCCGTCCTGCCAATTTGTTGGTGCTGGATGAGCCAACCAATGATCTGGACATGGATACCTTGGAATTGCTGGAAGCATTGTTGCAAGACTATGACGGAACTGTGTTGTTGGTGTCGCATGATCGGGAGTTTCTTGATCAGGTTGTGACCCAAGTCATCGTCAGCGAAGGCGATGGCGTATGGCAAACCTATGTTGGCGGCTACGACGATTGGTTGATCCAGCATCAGCGTGCGTCCGCACTTGCGGCACCGGTAGCGTCTGCAGCAACGCGGGCTGCTAAAAACCCGGCTGCGCCAGTCAAACCGGTTGCTGCGTCGGCGCGCAAGCCGGGTGGTGGGCGTCGCCTGACGTTGGAACAGGTCATGGAGCAGATAGCAACGTTGGAGTCTCGGCAACAAGCAATTGCCGCCAGTATGGCGGACAGCTCACTTTACAGCGGTAATGAGACCCGTCGGCTTGAATTGCAAAATGAATTGCATCAGATTGAAGCCGCGATGGAAGCAGCGCTGCAGTTGTGGGAAGCGTTGGAGGAGGGGTAGGGAAACGCCGATTCGCTTCACCGCGCCGGCGTTTCGGCCATGTGGGTGGGTGGCTAATGCGTGCTGTCTTGGGTTTCATCCTTATCCGGGTGAAACCACGCCAATTTTTTATGCAGAGAAACCACATGACCAACAATAATCAATGTTGGCGGTTTGAGATTGGTGTTGGCCACCAGTTTGGGCAAACTGACCAAGTCACCCACCAAAACGCGCTGATTGGGCGTCGTGCCTTGTTGTATGATGGCGGCAGGTGTCGATGCGGCCAAACCATGCGCCTGTAATTCTTGACATAACGCGGGCAATCCCAGCAACCCCATATAAATCACGATCGTTTGATTCGGGCGAACCAAGGCATCCCAATCCAGATTGATCGTGTCATCTTTAAGGTGACCGGTTACAAATACACACGATTGCGCGTAATCGCGATGCGTCAAGGGAATGCCGGCGTACGATGCCACGCCGGAAGCCGCTGTTATGCCGGGTACAACCTGAAACAGGATGCCGTGTTCTGCCAGCATTTCAATTTCTTCTCCACCACGGCCAAATATAAAGGGATCGCCACCTTTTAGTCGTAGTACCCGTTTTCCTTGCTTGGCAAGCGTTACCAACAACATGCTGATGGATTCTTGTCGCAGCGTATGGTTTGCGCGTTCTTTTCCCACATAGATGCGTTCAGCATCACGGCGACACAAATCCAGTACCGCATCCGTTACCAAATGGTCATACAGTACGACATCCGCTTGCTGCATTAAACGTAGCGCCCGGAATGTTAATAAATCCGGGTTTCCCGGCCCCCCGCCCACCAAATATACCTCGCCGGGGGGCGCTTCGTTTTGCGTCAGGGTCAGTTGCTGTTTTAATGCAGCTTCGGCTTCAGCATCTTTCCCGCAATGAACCAGTTCGGCAACTGGTCCTTGCAACGCGTTCTCCCAAAAAATGCGCCGCTGAGAGAACGATGTAAACCTGGCTTTCACGTGCTCGCGCATACGTGCTGCCAAGGCGGCCAGGTTGCCGTAACTCGCCGGAATCAAGGTTTCTAAACGTGCACGTAGCAGTCGCGCTAAAACCGGTGCGGTTCCGCCGCTGGATATGGCGATCAATAACGGTGAGCGATCAATAATGGCAGGCATGATAAACCGGCACAAATCTGGTTTGTCTACCACATTGATCGGCAAATTTCGTGCGCGTGCCGCTTGCGATACACGTTCAGCCAATTGAGCGTCATCACTGGCACAGATCACCAATGCAATGCCTTCCAGCAAGCCCGGATCAAAGTCCGATGCGTGATGCTGAAGCTGCGATTGACCAGGAATACCAGCGAATGCCGGCGCCAATGTCTGTGCGACGACGATGACGTGTGCGCCACACTGGGCGAGCAATGCGGCTTTGCGTGCCGCAGTTTCATTGCCGCCAATAACCAGACATCGCTGATTGCGAATATCCATAAAGATAGGGAGAAAATCCATGGCAGCGCCTTATTAATAAAACAAAAAATCGGGTTAAACCGGCCTTTCAAAATGAGACGCACTGTTCGTCATCTTCAGGTTGTTGAGCAAGTCAGGCATCGATTAACCAATGGGATGGTCTGGTTTTCCACAACTGTGTCGCCATATGCAATGCATCTTCCTGGCTGTCTGCGTTACCCATCGTCTTTAATACCAAAGCGACGGTGCCCAAGACGGCAGCTTTGCCATATTCATCTTCAATGTCTTCGCGCCACAGGGCCGGCAAGCGGTTAATATCCATGCTGGTGTCTTTTATATGGCGTTGCGCGAACAGGGGCGGCCACGTTTCTTCGGTTAACGCGCCGTGATGTACGCCTTTCACCAAACATGCCGTATCCGGGTCTCGTTCAATTTCACCGCCTTCGCCTTTAATCACTGCGACGTGTGGCTGTTGCAGTGCCTGTGCAGCCAATTGGTGCATATCCCGATAGGCAGGGTGAAAAATTCCCTGCATCATCACGGGCGCGCGCATGGGGTTTAACAAACGGGCTAGTGTATGTACGGGCGAACGCAACCCCAGTAATGAGCGCATTTGTATGATGCTATCCAGCTTGGGGCTGAATGTTTCGAGGCTCATGAAGGCAAAATGCTGGTTACGGATACGCGCTGCGGCCTCCTGCAATGAATGACAGGGGGAAATTCCCAGCACAGCCAATGCTTCCGGGGTGTATATGCGGTCATCTTTGCGCCCACCGATAGCGTGCATGAATACATTGATGCCATGTGATGCCAGCAGCAGGGTGGCTAATAAAAACCAAGGCAACTGACGTCGTTTGCCTGCATAAGACGACCAGTCTATATCAACATGGGGCACATCGCTCGGTAACGTCATGGTCTCCCGGGATGCCCGAACAAAGCCGGCAAGCTCATCGGGAGACTCTTCCTTTACGCGCAGGAGCATCAGAAAGGCACCTAGCTGCAAGGGCTCGACATTATCGGCCAATATCATTTGCATGGCCTGATAAGCTTCATCTTGGGTTAGTGAGCGTGATCCATTTTTACCTTTGCCAAGAATTCGGATAAAGGGGGCAAACGCATGTTCATCATTCATTGGCGCATCCTGT
Source organism: Thiobacillus sp. UBA2487 (assembly GCA_002341815.1). Taxonomy (GTDB): domain Bacteria; phylum Pseudomonadota; class Gammaproteobacteria; order Burkholderiales; family Sulfuriferulaceae; genus Sulfuriferula. The sequence goes on from DDOT01000165.1 coordinate 8,395, forward strand.
TATGGCAACAAATCAACGATAACAGATTTATGCTTTGGAAAGCCATTGTTTTGTGCACTGTTCTGATGCATTGACCACATGGGGTCTGCTCGCCATTTCGGCAGGTTGCTTGTTTTAAAGTTGTTTGTTTTCATTGTGTTGTAATTATTTCTGAGTAAGCGCAAGTGCAGGCATGGAACTTGCATTGTTTTGTAGGTGGTGCATAAGTCCAATGTTGGGCTAAACACTATCACGACAAAGACGTCGACCTTAAGTATCCGCATTTGCGATGCAAACGAATGCTCGTTTGCTGCACAAATGCAGCATATTTTTAAGGCGATGTCTTTTTTTTTTGCGTATCAACAGCGCTGTCAGGAAGCGTGAGGTTGAATGTGTACCGCAAATCGGGTCGGTCACACAGAATGTGTGTTAACTATTTTGGCATGAAAGGGAGATCGATGAAACAACATAAATTAACAACACTTGCGTTATTGCTGGGTATGGGAACAGTGATGCATGCCCACGCCGCGGATGTCACAACTTTTTCAGATTGGTTGAGTCAGGGAGATGTTTCGGGTGATGCGCGCCTGTATGATTTCGGTCGTGATTATGCGGGTACGCAGCCTGCATTTTTGCGGGATATGAATGCGGTTTCACTGGGTGGGAAAATCAAACTGGAAACAGCGGTTTGGGATGGCTTCTCTGCCGCAGCAGCGCTGTATGGTGCTTACGACATCGGTTTGAATAATTACACGCCCGGTAAAGATGCCGTAGGTTATAACTTGCCGTATCTAAACCCTTTGTTAATGGGTATCAACCGAACACAAACCTCATTGGGAGAGGCCTATCTTCAATATCAGACGCCTGGTTTTATGATTCGCGGTGGTAATGAACTGATCAATAACCCATGGAACAACCCCAGCGACGGATTTATGATACCCAACCTGTTTCAGGGAATCAGCACGACGATTGCACTGGGATCCACCGGTGCTCAACTGTCCGTCGATCGTATTTTTCAATACAAAGATCGCAGTAATGCTGCATTTGATACCACCAGTCTGGCGGTTTTGCCATATGACAAATTGGTCACGCTCGCAGAAAGCGGCGGTGCGACAGATGCCGGCCTGACTTACAAAGGGCAAAAAGCCAGTGCGGCAGCATGGTTGTATCAATGGGACAATCTGGCGCAAATGACCTATCTGGAAGGCGGCTATACGCCAGTCTTTGCCGGACACACTTGGTTTGTCAATGGACAGTATGTCAATGAGACCAGTTTGGGCAGTCAAGATGCCGGCCCCATCAACGCTCAAGTGTATGGTTTAAAGTTGGGGATGAATCTGGCCCAACATTTGGGCAACGTGTTTGTAGCCTATAACAAGGAACCCAGCAATGGTGTGATCTCCACACCGGGAATCAATCCCGTAACAGGAGCAACGACGACCAACAAGGTATACAACGGCAACTTGTATTCACCCTACACGCAAATTTATAACACGGATCCGCTCTACACCACGGTAATGAACTATGGTTTGGTGTCCGCACGGGCGCCAGGCAGTGCGTGGATGGTGGGTGCCAATCTGCATCCGGTTAGCCAGTTGGATATTGTTCCGACGGTATCCGAATATTACACCGATCAGACTCCCGGTGTTCCGGTGGCTAACGTGCGGGCGTATATGCTGGATGTAACGTGGCATTTCAGCGGGAAACTCAAAGGATTAAGCGTGCGTGATCGTTTTGGCGTAGAGCATGATGTGCTGGGTTATGGTTCAGCTTACATCGACAACCGCCTGATGATGCAATACAACTTTTGAGGGCTGTTTTGCGTGCGGTATTGTGGGGATGGCGATTGATCAACCCGGTGATGCCGCACAGCAGTTTTGCTTACTTAATTAACGTGAAGGGTATTATCATGACGAAAAGCAGCTTTCTAAAAGCAGGACATGCGCCGACTTTGTTTTCTGCGTTTCTGTATTTTGATTTGGCATTTATGGTATGGGTGTTGCTTGGGCCATTAGGGGTGCAAATTGCGCATAGCTTGCAATTGTCCCCTATGCAAAAAGGCATGATGGTTGCCACGCCGATTTTGTCGGGTGCAGTGTTGCGGGTGGTCATGGGTTTGCTGGTGGATCAGGTCAAACCCAAGATGGCCGGTGCAATAGGTCAAGCCGTGGTTATCGTTGCGTTGTTTGCGGCTTGGCAATTGGGTATTCATTCATATGAGCAGGTGTTGGTGCTAGGCATGTTTCTGGGGGTGGCGGGCGCTTCATTTGCCGCTGCCTTGCCTTTGGCTTCGCGTTGGTACCCACCAGAACATCAGGGCACGGCGATGGGTATTGCGGGGGCCGGCAATACAGGAACTGCGTTTGCGGCATTGATTACGCCCAGTTTGGCAGTCGCCTATGGCTGGAACAACGTATTCGGGCTTGCGTTGATTCCGTTGGTTATCACGTTTGTGATTTATATGCTGCTGGCCAAGGATGTTGCGGATAGCCCGGCCCCTAAAAGCTTGTCTGAGTATATAGCGACTTTGAAAGATAAAGATGCCTGGTGGTTCATGTTTTTCTACGCAGTCACGTTTGGTGGATTTGTTGGTTTGGCCTCTTCACTGCCGATTTATTTTAATACGCAATATGGCCTCGATGCCAAAACAGCAGGGTTTTTTACGGCAGCCTGCGTTTTCGCTGGATCGATTGTACGTCCTGTTGGTGGTAATGTGGCTGACCGTATCGGTGGCGTAAAGTCGTTAACCGTGATGTATTCGATTGCAGCGATTACGTTGGTTGCCATCAGTTTTGCACCCAGTAGCGTTTGGGGTGCATTAGGCCTGTTCATGTTGGTCATGTTGAGTTTGGGCATGGGAAATGGCGCAGTGTTTCAATTGGTGCCGCAACGTTTCCGTAAGGAGATCGCTATTATGACAGGGATGGTGGGAATGGCGGGTGGTGTTGGCGGATTTTACCTGGCAGCCAGTTTGGGCTTTTTCAAGCAATCTACCGGTAGTTATCAAACAGGATTCCTGGTGTTCGCCGGTTTGGCAGCCATTGCGTTGATTGGTTTGACCAATGTGAAAAAACGCTGGCGTACCACATGGGGTGCAGCCCATTTGACTACCGCAAAAATTTAATACGATGGCAACTGCAGCTACGTTACAGGTTGATTTCGGTCATACGTCGCTTGCCGGATTGCGTGCGCGCAATGAGGATTATTGTGCGGGTGCAATTCCGGACGGGGATGCCCTGGAGAATAAGGGGGTTATATTAGGCATCGCGGATGGTGTGGGTGGACATGCCAATGGGCGCGAAGCGGCCGAATATTGTATCCGCAATCTATTGGCAGATTATTACGCCACACCTGATACGTGGAGTATTCCCCAGTCACTGGAGAAGTTGATCGTTGCGTTGAATCGCTGGTTATATTCAAACAGTCGTCGTGCCCGTGAAACGGCAGGGATGGCCACCACACTGTCTGCCCTTGTTTTGCGAGGGCAGCGTTATGTGATTGCCCATGTGGGTGATACCCGCATTTATTTATTACGTCGGGGTGAGTTGTCTTTGTTGACGCTGGATCATGTCTGGCAACATCCCGAGCTGAATAATGTGCTGTCAAGGGCCGTTGGATTGGATGCCAATCTTGCTGTCGATTTTGTTGATGGAAGGTTGGAAATTGGTGACCGATTTCTCATGGTATGTGATGGTATATGGGCGGTGCTGGATGACGCCAGGCTGACGCAGTTGTTAAGTGCGGAAGATCGGGCCGAGGATATTGCAGCGCATGTGGCGATGGCGGCGATTGAAGCGGGAAGCCATGACAATTGCACGGCTATGGTTTGTAAGGTCATTGATCTTCCTGCCGAGAGCTTGCGGGACAATGTCGCCCATATCAGTACCCTGCCTTTGCCGGATCGTTTAATGCCAACCCAACGTATGGATGGGTTGGAAATCATGGAGGTAATTCACGACTCACGCATCACAGTACTGTACCGTGTTTATGACGACATTACGCGCCAAACGTATGTGCTGAAAACCTTGCATCCGGATGCAGATGCTGCTGATATCGCGGCGTTGGCTTATGAAGAATGGTTGGCGCGACGGGTTGTGAATGCGGCTTTCCCCCAAGTCATTCATTGGCCGCAACGCACGCATCTTTACTATTTAACATCGTGGCATGCCGGTGCTTCGTTGGCGGGTCATCTTGAAACAGGGCGGCGATTCACCGTTATGGAGACGGTTGATCTGGCAATGCATCTGTTGCGTGCGATAGCTGTATTGCATCGGCTCGGCATTATCCATCGCGATATTAAACCCGATAATTTACATTTGGGTGCCGATGGACATTTGCGCATACTGGATTTGGGCGTGGCCGCATCGGATGGCTTGGATGTGGAAGAAAACTTCAATGAGATTAATAATCCGGGCACGCCTTCTTTTATGGCGCCAGAATTATACGCTGGCTCGGCGGCTAATGAGTCCACGGATTTGTATTCGGTGGGGGTCACCTTGTATTATTTACTGACCCGCAAATATCCTTACGGTGAAGTTGAGCCATTTCAGACGCCTCGTTTTGGTGATCCTGTGCCGCCTGCACGCTATCGACCCGATATTCCCGATTGGCTGGAGTCCATCTTATTAAAGGGTGTGGCGCGGGATCCTGTTGATCGTTTCGAAACGGCAGAAGAGTTTTTGTTGGCGCTGGAGCATGGAGCGCAACGCCCGCTGCGTGTAGCGCGGCGCTCGCCATTGTTTAAACGCGACCCGACATTGCCAGTAAAATTGTTTGCAGGCATTTCATTCATGTTAAATATTTTATTGTTGGTGTTGTGGGTGATGAAGTAACGCTCATTTGTTGCTTATGATGCATTTTGTTTAATGATACTGGATTTATAGCGCATGATTTCACATGAAAATATAGGGTTGAATATAATAAGGTCTGCTGGTGCAGACACCCCCGAATTAAAAGAAATTCATGTGGGGTATATGCCATTGACCGATTGCGCGTCTCTTGTGATTGCGTCAGTGATGAAGCTGGATGAGAAGTATGGCATCAAACTGGTTCTTTCAAAGGAAAAATCGTGGGCAAATGTACGCGATAAACTGCTGAATGGTTCGTTGCACGCTGCTCATGCGTTGTATGGACTGATTTATGGCGTGCATATGGGCATAGGCGGGCAAAGAACCGATATGTCGGTTTTGATGACCTTGAATCACAATGGGCAAGGGATCACGCTGTCCAATCATTTGAGGGATTTGGGGGTCACGAATGGGTCTGCATTGAAAGCTTGGCTGACCACAGCGGCCAGGCCCGCTACCTTTGCGCATACTTTCCCGACAGGTACCCATGCCATGTGGCTGTATTATTGGTTGGCT
>DDOT01000097.1:0-6279 GCA_002341815.1 Thiobacillus sp. UBA2487
TCATTATGGTGTTGTTTCTGGGTTGGCGCGAAGCGGCCATTGTCACCCTCACCGTGCCACTCATTCTGTTCGTGGTGCTGAGTGTCGGCTTGATGTTTGGTCAAACCATCAACCGGATCACCCTGTTCGCACTGATTCTATCGCTGGGCTTGCTGGTTGACGCTGCCATTGTGGTCGTGGAAAACGTACACCGCCACATGCATCACGGCGGCAATCACAGCTTCAAAGAAGCCCTGGTGATTGCCACCAATGAAATCGGCAACCCAACCAACGTGGCCACCATTGCTGTGATACTGGCCTTTATCCCCATGGCATTTGTTACCGGCATGATGGGGCCTTTCATGAAACCGATTCCATTCAACGTACCGGTTGCCATGATCGCCTCGCTATTCATTGCCTACATGGTCGTGCCTTGGGCTGCCAATCTGTGGTTAAGCGGCAAGGCTGCCAAGTACTTTGCCATCAAACCCAGCCTGGAAGAACAAGCTGAAAGCCCGAAGGATGCGCTGCATCGGGCCTATGTCAAAGTCATTACGCCGCTGATTGCCAACGCCGGTCGTCGCAACCGGTTGTTTATGGTCGTGATTGCCTTGCTGGTGGCTGCCATGCTGCAACCCGCATGGCAGTTCATCCGGCCGTCCGGCATGAACGGTCCGTTATCAGCCATGGGTGTTGAACTTAAAATGCTGCCGAATGACAACACCAACACCTTGTTGTTGGAAGTGGACACCCCAGCCGGTAGCACACTCGCACAAACCGATGAAATTGCACGCGCCGTTGGCGATGTGGTAACCAAATCGCCTTACGTTACTGACTACGAAACCTACTTGGGTATCCCTGCACCAATCGATTTTGCAGCACTGGTACGCGGCGACATGATCAAGCAAGGAGATAATCTGGCGCAATTGCGGGTAAATCTGACCGACAAGCATAGCCGCTCAACCAGCTCACACGACATTGCACGTGAACTGAACCAGCAACTGCAAAGCGTGCGTCAACAATGGCCGGATACGCACATCAAATTGTATGAAACACCCCCAGGACCTCCCGTTCAATCACAGATTTTGGCTGAGCTGTACGGACCTGATTACAATATATTGCGGAAATCTGCCACTGATGTCGATCGCGCATTCAATCAGGTTTACGGCATCATCAATGTGGATGACTCCGTCACCGGCACCGTGGATTCCTTCAACATTCGCATCGACCGACAAAAAGCCGCTTTATCAGGCGTTGCAGTCGGTCAGGTAGCCAAACTGTTGCACGATTATGTTTCGGGCTTCAACATTGGCACCTTGCACGAAGACAACGCGCTGGAACAGGTTAATCTGACGGTGCGCGTGCCGAAGAGCCAACGCGAAACCCCTGAGCAAATCATGGCATTTCACGTCACCAACATGATGGGTCAACAAGTGCCATTATCGGCTATCGCCAGCGTAGAGCGCACCACGCAAGACAAACCCCAGTTTGATCGCGACCAGCATCCCATGGTCATGGTGGGCGGTGAATTGTTAGCGTCCAGTCCAGTCTATGCCGTGCTATCGTTGGATAAAATGCTGGATGGCAAAAAACTGTCCAGTGGCGCCACCTTCAAAACCGGCAATTTGGGTTTTGTTGAGGCGCAACCGGATGATATCGTCAACTACCACTTGTTGTGGGGCGGCGAAATGCGCCTGACCTTGGACGTGTTCCGCGACTTGGGCTCTGCCTTCATCGTGGCACTGGTATTTATTTACCTGATGTTGGTCGGATACTACAAATCGTTTGTCATGCCGCTGATTGTGATGGGCGCCATTCCGCTGACCTTGGTGGGTGTATTCCCCGGCCATTGGTTGACCGGACAAGCCTTTACCGCCACCTCCATGATTGGAGTCATCGCGCTGGCGGGTGTTGTGGTGCGTAACTCACTGCTGCTGATCGATTTCATCATCGACTATCGCGCACAAGGCTACACGCTTGAACAAGCTGTCATCGAAGCGGGCGCTGTGCGTTTCCGTCCGATCATGCTGACTGCATTGGCAATCATACTGGGTTCTGCCATCATGATTACTGATCCGGTGTTTGGCGGGTTGGCCGTATCGTTGATATTCGGCACATTTGCCTCCACATTACTCACCCTGGTCGTCATTCCCCTGCTGTATTTCCTGTGGGAACGGCGCTTGGAACGAACCAAACATGCACATTAAATTGATTAAAAGGAATATAAAATGACCGTAGAACGTATTGTCCGTATCGTCGCAGGCTTCTTCATCATGCTATCATTGACGCTGGCTCATTTTTCCGGCCAAGCAGATCTGTCGCATCCCACTTGGTTATGGTTTACCGCGTTTGTCGGTTTCAATCTGTTTCAAAGTGGCTTTACGCGGTTTTGCCCCATGGACAGCATTTTGAAAAAATTCGGCGTCCAATCCGGATGCGGACTATAGGAGTTAAATCTTGGCTTTCATGCAACAAAATATTTGGCTGATATTAACCGTTCTGACATCCGGCCTGATGCTGGTTTTCCCCAACCTGTTCAGCAAGATGGGGGGTGCCAATGGACTGGATGTGCCGGACGCGGTCAAATTGATCAACCATGAAAACGCCTTGGTTCTGGATGTGCGAGAAAACAGCGAGTTTGCCTCTGGGCATATCGCCAATGCCCGCCACATCCCGCTTGGGCAATTAAAAAACAGCCTCGATACCCTTGAAAAATACAAAGACCAGCCGATTGTGGTCAACTGCAAATCAGGCGCTCGTTCTGCCATGGCATGCGGTGTTTTGCGCAAGCAAGGTTTTACCAAAGTTTATAATTTAAACGGTGGTATCACGGCTTGGCAGCGCGCTCAAATGCCGACCACCCTCAAGTAATTTCATGTGTTGTCTGGCCTGACACCTGCGTCAGGCCTTTTTCTGCGGAGCCCATTCATGAGCAATGTCGTCATGTACTGTACTGAAGTCTGTCCGTATTGCGTCAGAGCAGAACGCTTGTTAACCAGCAAAAACGTCTCCATAGAAAAAATTCGCGTCGACCTGCACCCGGAACGGCGTGAAGAAATGGTACAACGCACTGGACGGCGTACCGTACCGCAAATTTTTATCGGTGACACCCACGTTGGCGGATTCGACGATTTGGCCTTGCTGGACAGCAAGGGCGGACTGGATCCATTGTTGGCAGCTTCCTGAGCGAATTCCTTTATTTGCGCCTATATGGCATTCGTTATGCCGATCGGGCTAGCAGAAATCAAGCAGATTACCCTCAAGGGGCCGATACTTGCCGGCGGTGATCACTGCCGCAAAAAAAATCCGGACTGGATGCGCAACAGGTCAGGCAAGCGATTGTTGATATATTGTCCGGCACATCTATTGGCCAGCAGCTTTTGAAAACAGTGCTGTCCCATGCGGTGATGCGCTGATATTCATATGAATGCGGCGCTGTCCTCTGGTGTCAATGGCCAACAATTTTAACCGTTAAGCAATGCCACGCTTTTCACCAGTGCCCATACCGGCATGCCGTCGGTCAGCGCCAAGGCATCCAGCGAGCGCCGGGTAATGCGGGAAAACAGGGTCGCGCCGCCTGCATCGAGTCTGACCAGTACTTGCGCCGGGTGAATGTCCGGCACCGTTTCAACCACCCGTGCCGGCAAGCTGTTCAGAATACTGCTGCCGTGCGGCGCAGCAAGGGAGATGCTCACATCGCGCGCCAAAATTCGCACGCGTAATGGTGCATTCAACGCGGCATTGACCTGTTTGAGCCAGAGCAAGCCGCCTGCAAAACGCAGGCCGCTCAGGTGCCAGGTGTCATCCTGAACCTCCAGGCGGGTGTCCAGCACCACGCCGGCTTCTTCAAATTGCGCCAGTTGCAGGTCGGTACGGGCAAAAATGTCGCTGACATCGCCACTGGCGCGCACCCGTCCATCTTCCATCACCACGACCTGATCGGCCAGATGCGCCACTTCGTCAATGGCATGACTGACATATACCATCGGTATCGCTAATTCCCGGCGCAATGAATCCAGATAGGGGAGGATATCCGCCTTGCGTGCGATGTCGAGTGCTGCCAACGGCTCATCCATCAGCAACAAACGCGGACGACTGGCCAATGCGCGTGCAATGCCTACACGCTGCTGCTCACCCCCGGATAATTGATCGGGCATGCGTCCGAGCAGCGCGGCTATGCCCAGCAATTCCACCGCCTGCTCCAGCCAGCGCCGGTCATGCGGCTTATCCGTCCGGCGCAGGCCGTATTCAATGTTGCGTTGCGCATTGAGATGCGGAAACAGGCTGGGTTCCTGAAACACATAACCCACCGAGCGCCGGTGCGGCGAAAGGAAGAAACGCAAGGCATCGTCCTGCCACACTTCACCATCTACCTGCATGCGTCCGGCAGCATGCGTCAAACCGGCCATGCAGCGCAGCACGGTGGTTTTGCCGCAGCCGGATGCCCCGAACAATGCCGTGACGCCGCTGCCCGCCAACTGCAATTTGACATCGAGACTGAATCCGGCCCGATTCAGGCTGAAATGCGCATAGATATCGTTGTCGCCGGTCATCGTCCGCGCCGTCCGGCCATACTGTTCACCGTTAATAAAATTGCGAATGAAAACAACAACATTCCACCCGAAAGCCAATAGGCTTGGGTATATTCCAGCGCCTCGACATGCTGATAAATGAGCAACGACATCACTTGTGTCTTGCCGGGAATATTGCCGCCCAGCATCAGCACCACGCCGAATTCACCGACGGTGTGGGCAAAACCGAGCACACCACCGGTTATCAGGCCATGACGCGCCAACGGCAACGCAACGGTAAAAAAACGATCTAGCGGACCGGCGCGCAGGGTGGCCGCCACTTCAAACGGGCGATCGCCTGCCATCGCAAACGCCGCCTGCACCGGTTGCACCACAAAAGGCAGGCTGTAAATCATCGAACCCACAACCAGACCCGGAAATGTAAACGGCAAAATACCCAGCCCCAACCACTGCGTAAAATGGCCGCCGAAACCGTCGGCGCCCAGAATGACCAACAAATAAAAACCCAGAACCGACGGCGGCAACACCAACGGCAACGCGGTCAGCGTGCTGACGATCCCTTTGAGCCGGCTACGCGTTCTGGCCATCCACCAACANNACACAGCGGCGTTGCCACGAGCAGCAACAATGCTGTGGTGATCGTGGCAAGCCTGAGCGTCAGCCAGATGGCCGCCCAATCGTACGCATTCAGCGCAGAAAGGCTGTTAGTCATACCCATAGGATTTGATGATCGCCCTGACTTGTGCGTTGTCATGCAAAAACTTCAACAACGCTGCGGCAGCCGGATTGCCTTTGCCAGCAGTCAGCAGTGCTGCATCCTGACGAATCGGTGCGTACAAGTCCGCCGGCACTAGCCACATCGAACCGCCATTCAATCGACCGTCCTTGAGCACTTGGGAATAAGCGACAAAACCCAGTTGCGCGTTGCCGCTGGCTGCAAACTGGTAAGTCTGGCCGATGTCTTCACCGGTCACCACCTTGGGCGACACGACCGCCATCAATCCCAGTTTATCCAGTGCCTGCATGGCCGCTGCGCCATATGGCGCAAGCTTCGGATTGGCGATGGCAATGTGCTGCCAGGAACCGGCGCCCAGCACTTTGCCCTGATCATCCACCAGACCGGCATTGGCGCTCCACAACACCAGTTTGCCGATTGCGTAGGTAAAGTGGCTGCCGGGCACTGCCAGTCCTTCGCCTTCCAGCTTGACCGGCGTGGTATCATCAGCCGCCAGCAAAATATCGAACGGTGCGCCGTTTTTGATCTGCGCGTAAAATTTCCCCGTGCCGCCAAACGTGAGTTGTACCTTGTTGCCCGTCTGCTGCGTAAATACAGCGGCTATCTTTTGCATCGGCGCGGTAAAATTGGCTGCCACCGCAACGCGCACATCTTCGGCCGAGGCGACATTGGCTGCCGCGCCCAGCACAACACAGGCAGCGAGCAGCATTTTTGTCAGAATCCTGTTCATTATCAGCAACCTTTCAATCAATAAATCAGGCAGCCACGCCCTCATTGGTAATCACCGCCACCAGTTGCTGGCCATGACCGATGTCCAACACCACTTCGGTATTCACTGCACCCGGTATCAATGCATGAACCTTGCCTGAGAATTCGTTACGAGCACTGGTTTTCATGGTTTGTTACTCCGAATAAAAATTACAAAAATACAACAATAATATACACATTACTACATAACGTCTGGCACGGCAAAAGAATCGGCCCTTTCGGAACGCACTGATTAACCCAATCTTTTCATGAATTCGCGTGATG
>DDOT01000097.1:6364-6699 GCA_002341815.1 Thiobacillus sp. UBA2487
TAATTTATGAAAAAATCGGGTTAAATATAGATCGGGTTAAAAAGTCGGTTTGGACTTTACCAAATGGATCACGACGCCATCGGCAACCACCTCGATCCGATCCGGTTCAATGTGCATGCCCAAAATTTTCAAGTCATCCGCCGTAAAATGATACAACACTGCACCATCCAACTTTTCAGCCAACAAAATGCCACTGACCTTACGCAACAAACGGGTGGTATCTGCCGATAAACCAAGAATGCTGGCGTCGTCCAATTGCGGATGTCGTAACCGGATGGTCTGACTTGGGCTATCATAGCCTAACTGACCAGATGCAACGAAATGTCCTGTCACAG
>DDOT01000097.1:6741-23088 GCA_002341815.1 Thiobacillus sp. UBA2487
GTTGCTGTGCCACGTTAGTGCCGACTTGCGGATGATTCAAGGTCAGATCAACCAATCCGATATACTGCTTTTCAAGTGGAAAACGCTTTTCAAGCTGGCGTTGCATTTGTTGATTACCAAATGAAACCTGATCGGGCACTAATGCACTGGCGCAACCGGCAAGCAACAAGGTTAGCCCTGCCCACAAAACCTTACGCATTATTGCCTGGCAATTTGCTGAAGCCTGTCGGCTTGGGTAAACAGCCTGAAAAAATTAGCGCTGCTGGCCATGCCCACTTGCTCTGGCGTTAGTCCGCGCAATTCGCCAATCATTTTAGCCACATGCGGTACGTACGCCGGCTGATTGGTTTTGCCACGAAAGGGCACGGGCGCCAAATAGGGCGAATCGGTTTCGATCAGCAACCGATCCAGTGGTATGATCCGTGCCACCTGACGCAATGCTTCTGCGTTACGAAAGGTGACAATTCCCGAAAATGAAATATAAAATCCGAGCTCAATAGCTGCTTCAGCAACAGACTGACTCTCGGTGAAACAATGCATTACCCCACCAATGCGCTCGGCACCCTCTTCACGCAAAATACGCAGGGTATCATCCGCAGCGGAGCGCGTATGAATAATCAGTGGTTTGCCACTGGCGATGGCGGCACGCACATGCACACGAAAGCGTTGACGTTGCCATTCCAGATCACCGGTCAGGCGAAAATAATCCAATCCGGTTTCGCCAATAGCGATGACACGCGGGTGGTCTGCCAAGGCCACCAGTTGATCAACCGATGGCTCGTCAACATCCTCATAGTCCGGATGAACGCCAACCGATGCGAAAATATGGGCATGCCGCTCAGCAACCGCCAGCACTCTGGGAAAATCGGCTATATTAACGCTCACGCACAAGGCATGACTAACCTGCGCCACCTGCATGGCAGCCAGCAACGCATCTTCCTGTTCGGCAAGTTCAGGAAAATCAATATGGCAATGCGAATCAATATACATAGGTGCGATCAAATCGTATGCGTCGGACGAACCAGCTTGAGAGCGCTACCGAGCATTCCCTCAATCCGGTTACGTGCTTGAATGCCATTTTCATTATCATCAAACTGCACCCCAATGCCCGGCGTTTTTCCACCATGACACCCCACAGGCGTTATCCACACCACCTTACCTGCCACCGGGATTTTGTTAATGTCATCCAGCAACGTCAACAACATGAATACCTCATCACCCAGTTGATAGGCACGGGTCGATGGAATAAACAATCCACCCCCTTTGATATAAGGCATGTACGCTGCATACAGCGCTGATTTTTCTTTAATCGCCAGAGAGAGCACCCCTGGACGGGCCATACCGGGAATCGAGCTCATCGCAATCTTCGCTTCACAAAATCAACTTGCATCAGGATACCGTATAGACGGTTCTGGTTCAGTCAAACACCGGGGTGCACCAAGCCGCAGTTGAAATACCGTTCCAACCCCACATTTAAAACCATAGCAGGCACAATGCTGACGGCAACCAATACAAACCATCGGCAGTCTCCATCAGAACAGGTCTGCATAGGCGAGCAAAATATCTTCCAACATCATTTGTTGATTTAGCGTGTGGTAAATGGTTTTACGCGTATCCAACAGTCGCTGGTGAAACGCAAATGCCGCATCGACATTCACCTGTTGAGCCAGGGACTGTAACGCCAGACCACAGTCTGTATGATAACCGATTCTGTTTGCCATGCGCACGCTGATTAAATCATGCAGCCATTGTTGAAAACCGGTGAGCCAGCGTACCAGCGTATCGGTGTCCATCTTCGCCAGCTCTGCGGCCAATTTAACGGGATGTTCGCGACGGGGTTCTTGCCAGTACACCAACCACTGACCACGGGTTTGCATCAGCGCAGAATCGGCTTGCTCAAGCGCTCGCAAGGGCGCACCACTGCACAGATCGAGGCACAGCTCTGGCTGTGCAACCCCTTGCGCTTGTAGCCACTGTTGTGCAATATCCCGCGACGGAATCGGCACACGGACCTGATGACACCGACTGATCACGGTTGGCAACAAGCGAGCCGGGTGATGGCTCACCAACACCAGCAAGGTACGATCTGGCGGTTCTTCCAATGTTTTCAGCAAGGCGTTGGCTGCTGCCGGATTCATGCCCTCTGCCGGTTGCAGCAACACCACTCGCAAGCCACCACGATGACTGCTTAACTGTAGAAACCGGCTGGCTGCACGAACCTGATCAACATTAATCGGTTTCTGTCGTTGCTTTTCTGCCGCATCATCCTCCGGTGGCCCTACCTGCATAAAATCGGGATGATTACCCGCCGCGAACCAACGACAGGCGTCACACTCACCGCAGGCCAATTTTCCCGACCGGTGTTCGCACAACAAACCCGCTACCAATTCGCGGGCCAGCGCCAGTTTGCCTGTGCCGGCCCTGCCCTGAATCAACAACGCGTGCGGCATGCGATCACGCAACGACATCAACTGTTGCAACGGTGGCAGCAACCACGGATAATTCATGCGCCCAACTCCAGCAACAACTGTTGCAAATCAGAGCGAATCGCATCCAGCTCGCGGTCGGTTGACACCAAACGCACCCGTTGCGGCTCCTGCACGGCGCGCCAGTGATACATGGCTCGCACACGCTCAAAAAATTCAGCGTTTTCTCGTTCGAAACGATCCGCAGCCCCATGTGCAGCCAAGCGACTGCGCGCTATATCCAGCGATACATCGAACACAAATGTCATATCGGGCTGCAAGCCTTGTTGCACCCAATGCTCCAGCACCCGCAATCGCTCAACCGCAATGCCTCGTCCACCACATTGATAGGCATAACTGGCGTCGGTAAACCGGTCCGACAACACCCATGCACCACGCGACAAAGCAGGCCGAATTACCTGATGAATATGTTCTGCCCGTGCGGCAAACATCAACAGCAATTCGGTATCCGCACACATGGTCTCGTTCAGCAACAAACCGCGCAAGGTTTCACCTAACGGCGTGCCCCCCGGCTCCCGTGTCATCACCACCCGATGGCCGCGCGCCGTCAACCAGTCTGCCATCCACCCCACATGGGTCGATTTACCCGCGCCGTCCACCCCTTCAAAACTGACAAACGGCATGCTTAGCCCTCCTGCCGATGCTTGGCTTGTTGCATGGGAATATGCTTTTGAAACCGATCAACCGCCTGATTGTGCTGCGCCAAATTGCTGGAAAACACATGTGTACCATTTCCTCGCGATACAAAATACAGACTATCGCCGGTTGCCGGGTGCAACGCCGCCTGAATAGATGCCATGCCCGGCATGGCGATTGGCGTAGGCGGCAAACCTGAACGGGTATAGGTATTCCAGGGTGTATCCGTCAACAAATCCTGCTTGCGCAAATTACCATCAAATTGAGCGCCCATGCCATAAATTACCGTGGGATCGGTTTGCAATCGCATACCCTTGTTCAACCGATTGATGAATACCTCGGCGATGCGCGGTCGCTCATTCGGCACAGCAGTTTCCTTTTCAATAATGGATGCCATGATCAGCGCATCAACCGGATGGTGGTAAGGCAAACCAGTGGCACGCGTCTGCCAGGCTGCAGTCAGGTGTTGCTGCATCAGCTCGCTGGCCCGTTTGAGTAAATCCAGATCTGTCGATCCGGGCTGCACATCATAGGTATCCGGAAAAATCCACCCTTCCGGACTATCGCCGTTCATCCCCAACTGACGGGCAATCTGTGCATCACTCATATCGCGCGTGGCATGCGTAAGCCAGCGTGATGCATTCAGGGTTTGTCGCACCTGCGCAAAATTCCAGCCTTCAATCAAGCGCACTTGGCGCAGCGTAACCAAACCTCGCGAGATTTTGTTCAGCACGACCAATGGCGTATCGTCAGGATGAAAGGTGTAATACCCGGCTTGCAAGTGTGCCGCTTTATGTAACAAATGCGCCAACAACCGAAAGCGCCACACATCCGCATCCTTGTGTAGCACCCCTGCCCCCTGTAATGCATCCGCGATGGCAGACAAACCACTACCCGGGCTCAATTGCACGTCCGTTTCTGCTGCAGGCAAATGCAAGGGCGTGTTTGACCAACGATACACGTTGAATAACAGCAACAAAGCTGCCAACATCACCAAAACGAGCCACTTTCGTCTCATGCGTTCTCCAGCCAGTTGCGAACCTGCCATATCATTTGCCCCGCCGGCCAACGATGCTGATTTAATTGCCGAATCTGCCACGCGCCAAACAGGCTATTGCACAACAACACCTCTTGCGCTTGCAACAAATTTTCTAATGTCAACCGATCTTCGTACACCGGGATGCCGGCTTGCATGGCTTGCTCGATCAACACAGCTCGGGTGACCCCTGCCACCCCGCAACGATCCATCCGGGGTGTCAGCAGCGTCTGGTTGTGCCATAAAAATACATTGCTCATCACGCCGCCCACCAATCCACCGTCCTGATCCAGCAGAATCCCTTCGGCAATCGTTGCATCCTGCCATTCGCTGCGCGCTAAAACCTGTTCCAGACGATTCAGATGTTTAATGCCGGCCAACCGTGGCTGAATCGCCAAACGCAACTGACACACACGCACGGTAACACCGTCCGTGCGCCAGTGACCCGGCCACTCTGGCATCGCTGAAAACGACACCATACGACTGGTTTCAGGCTGTGCCGGTATCTGGTAGCCGCGCAAACCAACACCACGCGTGAGCATGATTTTGATCACGCCATCGGTCATACCCGCATTAAGATGGGCCATTTCATCCCGCAAAACCTGTTGGGCAGGACATGACAACCCCAAGGCTTGGGCATCTTGCACCAATTTGTCGTAATGATAAGACCAATGCAGCGGTCGGCCGGACACCATTTTCAAGGTGCGAAATATCCCGTCCCCATAACTCAAGCCACGGTCAAACGCCGATACAAAATTGGTTTCAACGCCGTTAATCAGCATCATCCTGCGATACCGAGCGCACGCAGCATGCCTCGCGCTTTGGCGCGGGTTTCCGCCAACTCGCGTTGCGGGTCAGAATCCGCCACAATACCGGCACCGGCAGAAAATGCCAACCGATGATCGTTAACCATCATGGTGCGGATCAAGATATTGAGATCCATGTCACCATTCCGGTTGATATATCCCATGCTGCCCGTGTATGCGTAGCGCGGCGAGTGTTCCAATTCACCAATAATTTGCATCGTCCGTACTTTCGGACAACCGGTAATCGTACCACCGGGAAACAAAGCGCGAATGATATCCGCCGGATGCGTGCCGCGCCTCAACTTCCCCGACACCACAGACTCAATATGGTGCACCCACGCGTAACTGTGTACTGCCATCAATTCGTCCACCGAGACCGTTCCGGCCTGACAAATTCTGCCCAAATCATTCCGTTCAAGATCAACCAGCATGATATGCTCGGCTCGCTCTTTGGGATGATTGAGTAACGATTCGCGTTGGGCAATATCCGCGTCAGGATCAATTAAACGTGGGTGCGTGCCTGCAATAGGTCGGGTGGCGATATGACCATTTTTAACCGAAAACAAACGTTCGGGCGACGAACTGACCAGTGCATGACTGGAATCAAAGCGAACCAGACCAGAAAACGGCGCCGGATTGGCGGTGCGCAGGGCTAAGCGCAAGGTTGCGGGATTGAGCCGGGCTTTCGCCCATCCCTGCCAACGACGTGAAAGGTTGACTTGAAACACATCACCCGCACGTATGTACTCGCGAATTGACGACACGCCATCCAGAAAGCGTTGCTCAGGCTCTTCTTCCAGTTGCACGTCATACGATTGACTATTTACAGACGATACCTGCTGGCTATCTTGCTGTAAACGATGCATTTGCGCATCATCGGTTGCCAATAGCCAGGTTTCCCCACGCCCCCGATGCTGGAGGACAACGGCGGGAATCTGGAACAGCGCAGCCAGCGGAAAATCATTCGCCGACCGTCCAAGCGGGACTGAAGGTTCGATATGATGCAGATATTCGTAGCCCAGATATAAAAACCATCCGCCACGAAACGGTAAATCATCCGGCACGTCGATATCAGCCACACACGCAAAATCAAGCTGTCGCAACGCGTTATCGAATTCCGGCAAATCGGCAACAGAAAACTGACGCATCCAGTCAGGAAACGCCATTAACACATGCCAGCCATCATCGCCGGATGACTCAAGCAACACCGGATAAGCCTGCGGATCCAGTTGGTGCCATTGCAACAGGTCTGGCAAGCTGGACAGACAAACAGTCTTCACCGGTTACGCCTCCGGTTGGTTCAAACCCGGCGCGCCATTGCGCGCCAGCCATTCATCATCAGGCGATACGCTTGAACACCAAGGTACCATTGGTGCCGCCAAAACCGAATGAATTGGACAGGGCCACATCAATCGTCATATCGCGTGCGGTATTCGGCACATAATCCAGATCACAGGCTTCATCCTGATTGAACAGATTGATGGTCGGCGGTGCAACCTGATGATGCACACTCAACGCCGTATACACAGCCTCAACGCCACCCGCAGCCCCCAACAAGTGTCCGGTCATGGATTTGGTAGAACTGATCGCTGCCCGGTACGCATGATCACCCAGCGCGAGTTTGAGCGCGGACGTTTCAGCCATATCACCCAATGGGGTAGATGTCCCATGCGCATTGACATAGTCAACTTGATCGGCATTCATCCCTGCATTATGCAACGCGTTGCGCATACACCGGGCGGCGCCTTCACCATTTTCCAAAGGTGCTGTCATGTGATAAGCATCGCCACTCATACCGAAACCGGCCAATTCGGCATAAATGCGAGCTCCGCGTGCACGGGCATGCTCATATTCTTCCAGCACCACAACGCCTGCGCCTTCACCCATAACAAAACCATCCCGATCACGATCCCATGGCCGACTGGCTGTTGCCGGATCATCATTACGGGTAGACAGTGCCCGAGAGGCGGCAAATCCACCAACCCCCAACGGGCTGACCGCCGATTCAGCACCCCCGGCGACCATGACATCCACATCGCCATATTCGATCATGCGGGCAGAATTGCCAATTGCGTGCGTTGCGGTTGCACAGGCAGTCACCATCGCCAAATTCGGGCCTTTGAATCCATACATGATAGACAGATTGCCCGAAATCATATTGATGATCGATGCCGGAATGAAAAACGGCGATATTTTACGCGGACCGCTTTCCATGTAAGTGCCATGGGTGTCTTCGATCAATGGCAAGCCGCCAATTCCTGAACCGATATTGACCCCAATCCGCTCGGCATTGGCTTCTGTCACCGTCAAACCGGCATCACGAACCGCCTCAATACCAGCCGCCATGCCGTATTGGATAAAGGTATCCATACGCCGGGCTTCCTTAGGACTCAGAAATTGGGAAACGTCAAAATCTTTGACTTCCCCCGCACACTGCGCCGCAAAAGCACTGGGATCAAAACGGGTAATCCGGGCAATGCCGGACACCCCTGCAACGATATTGGCCCAATTGGTTCCGATACCGGTACCGACTGGGGATACAATTCCCAGCCCGGTAATAACGACTCTACGTTTGGACAAGACAGCTCCGAAAGAAAACGAAAAAGAGATTACTTGCTCAAATGACCATTTACATAGTCAATGGCTTGCTGAACGGTGGTAATTTTTTCAGCTTCTTCATCCGGAATTTCACAGTCAAACTCTTCTTCCAGCGCCATCACCAGTTCAACGGTGTCGAGGGAATCCGCTCCCAAATCGCCAGCGAAGGAGGATTCATTTTTGATCTCGTCTTCCTTGACGCCCAACTGTTCTGCGACGATTTTCTTGACACGTTGCTCGATGTTTTCCATGTGGACACTCCAGGTTAAAATAAATAAAACTCGACCATTTTAGCAAATTCGGCCGATATCAACAAACTGACTTATTCAGATTTGTCATCTGCCCGTCAGACCATTCAGATTACGCCATGTACATACCACCATTTACATGCAGTGTGGTGCCGGTAATATAGCCGGCGCCAGATGACGCCAAAAACGACACCGCATGCGCAACCTCGTCAACCTGCCCCAAGCGACCCAGCGGAATCTGCCCGAGCAAGCTTTCCTTAACGCCATCAGGCAATGCGCGCGTCATGTCGGTATCAATAAACCCGGGTGCCACGCTGTTAACGGTGATATTCCGACTACCCGCTTCGCGTGCCAACGCTTTGGCAAACCCTAGCATGCCGGCTTTGGCTGCTGCATAATTCGCTTGCCCGGCGTTTCCGGACGCACCCACGACAGACGATATATTGATAATGCGGCCATAGCGCGCTTTCATCATTTCACGCAACACCGCGCGTGACAGACGGAATACCGACGTCAGATTTGTGGCAACAACATCGTCCCACTCATCGTCTTTCATGCGCATTAATAAATTATCGCGCGTGATACCGGCATTATTGACCAAAATCGCCACGTCACCGTATTGCTCGTGTACCTGACGTAATGCCGCATCCACGCTGGCAGCGTCGGTAACCTGCAATACCACCCCACAACCTTCAACACCCGACACGCGCAAGTAATCACTAATGGCTTGCGCTCCCGACTCACTGGTTGCCGTACCCATANNGAGCGCCTTGTCTGGCCAACGATAACGCAATCGCCTGGCCAATGCCACGGCTCGCGCCAGTTACCAGTGCAACTTTGTCTTGCGGCATAATATTCTCCGTTCGTTACGCTTAGTCCAGCACCATTACATCCCGAAAACCGTTTATCGCGGCAGAATCCACCAACGCAGACATGGCGATACGATCATCGATCCGCTTGCCTAAACCGGCCAGCACTTTACCCGGCCCACACTCGGCAACCAGCGTGATACCGTCATCCGCCATTGCACGTATTGTTTCGACCCAGCGCACCGGACGATACAATTGTCGGGTCAGGGCATCTCGAATGGCCTCTGGTGTATCATGTGGCGCCACATCACAATTGTGCCACACAGGCACTACCGGGGTTTGAATCGCCACGCCGGCCAAGGCTTCCGCCAACGCATCTGCCGCCGGCTTCATCAAGCTGCAATGCGAAGGAACGGATACCGGTAACAAAACCGCCCGTTTGGCACCGCGCTCTTTTGCCAGCGCCATGCCGCGCTCCACTGCCAGACGATTGCCCGCAATAACCACTTGCCCGACGGCATTAAAGTTTACCGCTTCCAGCACCAACCCGTCTGCCGCATCCTGACAAACCGCCACCACCGACGCATCATCCAGACCCAGAATAGCCGCCATCGCCCCAACCCCTTCGGGCACAGCGGATTGCATCAGGCCGGCACGCAAGCGAACCAGACGGGCAGCATCTGCAAACGACAGCGCCTGCGCGGCAACCAACGCCGTATATTCACCCAGACTATGACCAGCCAAAACGTCGGGCAGATGGGTGCCAACAGTTTGCCACACCCGCCATACCGCCACACCGGCAGCCAGCATGACGGGTTGCGTATTGATGGTCTGATTCAGATCATCAACCGCTCCGTCTGATACCATCGCCCACAAGTCGACTGACAACGCATCAGACGCTTCAGCAAAAGTCTCTTGCACGACGGGATGACCGGCAAACCCGGCCATCATACCGACCGACTGCGAGCCCTGCCCGGGAAACACCATTGCGTAACGATGTACTGCCATTTAAGCCACCACTCCTTGCTGCGTCCATTTGATCAGGGCAGCTCCCCATGTAAAACCACCGCCAAACGCTTCCAGCAACAAAACATCGCCCGGTTGAATACGGCCATCACGCACGGCAGTGTCCAGTGCCAATGGAACAGATGCCGCCGATGTATTGGCATGACGATCGACCGTCAACACCACCCGATCCATGTCAATGCCCAATTTTTTTGCAGTGGCCTGAATAATACGAATATTGGCTTGATGCGGAACCAACCATGACACATCAGATTTTTGCAAACCAAATTTTTCCAATGTTTCATCGACAATTTTGTCCAGCGTATTAACGGCAAAGCGAAATACGGCGTTCCCTTGCATTTTCACTGCGCTGGGCTTGGTCAGGCNNGCCATTGGACACCCCTGCCTCGACGTGCAACAAATCGCGATACCGCCCGTCAGCATGCAATACAGTGCCCAAAATGCCCGGCTCAGCACTGGCACGCAAAACCACCGCACCAGCCCCATCGCCCCACAATATACAATTGCTGCGGTCTGACCAGTCGGTGATGCGAGACATGGTTTCTGCACCGACCACCAATGCCGTCTTGGCCTGCCCGGCCCGAATAAAATTATCTGCGGTTGCCAACGCATACACAAAACCGCTACACACGGCTTGCACATCAAATGCAGGACAAGCATTTTCAATACCCAATCCGGCTTGCAACAAACAGGCCGTCGATGGAAACACCAAATCGGGCGTCGTGGTGGCCACAATAATCAAATCAAGCTCATCCGGCCGCATGCCGGCCGCTTCCAGCGCCCGCAAACTGGCTTGCAGGGCGAGTGAACTGGTGGTTTCACCCTCCGCCACCAAATGGCGCTGGCGTATGCCGGTGCGCTCGACGATCCATTCATCTGTCGTATCGACCATCCGCGCCAGTTCCTGATTGGACATAATCCGTTCTGGCAGCGCACTGCCTGTTCCAACAACCTGTGCATGCATATTCACTTCAGGCAGCATCCTCATGAGCAATCGCCATTCTTTCACTGATGCGTTGCAATACCTGATTGCGCACCTCGCGAACGGCTTTAATAATTGATTGTTCAAATGCAAAGCGGTCTGCACCGCCATGACTTTTAATCACCACGCCACGCAAACCCAACAATGTAGCGCCATTATAGCGACGCGGATCAACGCGACGCTTAAAGGCATTCAGCACCGGCATTGCCATCAAGGCGACCATACGTGTCAACCAGTTACGGTTAAATTCCTCGCGCAGAATGGTCGAAATCATTTTCGCAAGGCCTTCCGATGTTTTTAGCGCCACATTGCCCACAAAACCATCGCACACCACCACATCGGTCGTGCCGCGATAAATATCGTCACCTTCAATGTTGCCATAGAAATTCAGACCGCTGGCGCGCAACAATTCAGCAGCCTGTTTCACCGTTTCATTGCCCTTGATTTCTTCTTCACCGATATTGAGCAACCCGACACTCGGCTGTTCACGTTGCTCCATCGCAGCCACCAGCACCGCACCCATCATGCCGAACTGCAACAAATGCTGTGGCGTGCAATCCACATTCGCACCCAGATCAAGCACAATGCAGTGCCCTTTCAGGGTCGGCAATTCACTGGCGATTGCCGGCCGTTCAATACCCGGCAACATTTTCAACACAAAACGGGCGGTCGCCATCAACGCGCCGGTATTACCCGCTGAAACACAGGCATGTGCTTCGGCAGATTTAACCAAATCAATTGCCACGCGCATGGATGAATCTTTTTTATTGCGCATCGCCAGCGCAGGTGATTCATCCATACCAACCACTTCACTGGCGTGATGAACATGCAACCGCTCGACAGGCACATCCCGGTGACGACGCAACTCTTCTTGAATTCGGCTTTCGATGCCGACCAGAACGACCTCAAGATCCGCATCTCGCGCCATACATTGCAATACGGCAGGCACCGTTACTGCCGGACCATGATCTCCGCCCATTGCGTCGACCGCAACGACTACTCGATTGTCAGGCATGATGTTGATTGACGAACAACGTCAAAATGAGGGGCGTTAATTAGATCAGTCGCAAGACAAAAATGGCGTGCACACATGCGAATCTTGCGACCGTTTGACTGGCTTGATCGATCAATCGCCTTTGGTGGCAACCACTTTACGACCACGATAAAAGCCATTCGGGCTGATATGGTGACGCAGATGCACCTCACCGGTCGTCGGCTCAACGGCCAGCGGAGGATTGGTCAGAAAATCGTGGGCGCGATGCATGCCACGCTTGGATGGGGATTTTTTGTTCTGTTGAACGGCCATGTCATAAACTCCTGATAAATACATTCCGGCAATACAATAATTCAGGCGCCAATCAGAAGTAAACGTCTGGTATGATGACAGACGAGCTGCCATTGACAGCTTACCGACAGCGCCGGGCGAATCCGGGTTCAAATTCGCCTTGTTCCGGCACAAGTCGAACATGATATAATTTGCAGACAAATTTGTCAAAAAGAAGGCGAGTTAAGCGCGTGATCAAAAAGATACTCATAGCAAACCGCGGTGAAATCGCCGTGCGTATCGTTCGTGCATGTTCCGAACTTGGCATTACTTCTGTTGCCATTTATACCGATGCTGACCGCCATGCCTTGCATGTCAAAAAAGCAGATGAATCCTACAACATCGGTTCCGACCCGGTGCAAGGATACTTAAATGCCCACAACATCGTGAACCTTGCCGTGGCAAGCGGTTGCGACGCCTTGCACCCCGGATATGGTTTTTTATCAGAAAATCCGGTATTGGCCGAGGTTTGTGCCCGACGCGGCATCCACTTTATTGGCCCCGATGCAAATGTCATACGCATGATGGGCGACAAAATTGAAGCCCGCAAGGCCATGATCCGCGCCGGGATTCCAGTGGTACCGGGGAGCGACCACAGCTTGGCCGACGTCGAAGAAGCACGCCAACTGGCTAATGTCATTGGCTATCCCGTGATGCTGAAAGCCACCAATGGCGGTGGCGGTCGCGGCATCCGGCGCTGTGACTCCGAAACGGAACTATTGAAAAACTACGATCGGGTGGTCTCCGAAGCCGGTAAAGCCTTTGGCAAACCAGATATTTTCATTGAAAAATGTGTGGTTAACCCACGCCATATCGAGGTGCAAATCATTGCCGACAAATTCGGCAACACACTGCACCTGTTCGAGCGTGATTGCTCAATCCAGCGGCGCAATCAGAAATTAATCGAAATCGCCCCATCCCCACAACTCACGGAAGCCCAGCGCCAGTATATCGGCAAACTGGCGGTCAACGCAGCGCGCGCCGTGAATTATGAAAATGCCGGCACTGTTGAGTTTTTACTTGACTCGGACAACCAGTTCTATTTCATGGAAATGAACACCCGACTGCAAGTGGAGCACACCGTCACCGAAACCATCACCGGCGTCGACATCGTACAAGAGCAAATCCGCATTGCCAGCGGCATGCCGTTACAATACAAACAAGACGACATCCAGCACCGTGGTTTTGCCATGGAATTTCGCATCAATGCGGAAGACCCGCAAAACGGTTTTTTGCCCAGCTTCGGCCGTATTACGCGCTACTATGCGCCAGGCGGCCCCGGCGTGCGTACGGATGCCGCCATGTACAGCGGTTATGTCATTCCACCTTATTATGATTCAATGTGTGCAAAACTCACCGTCTGGAATCTGACATGGGAAGGCGTTATTGAGCGTGGCAGACGCGCACTCAACGACATGGTGGTATTCGGCGTCAAAACCACGATACCTTACTATCTGGAAATCTTGGGCAATGATGAATTTCGTTCGGGACAATTTGACACGTCATTCGTCGAAACCCATCCAGACCTGATAAACTATGACACCGGCAAGCCGCCTGAAATTTTGGCAGCAGCCATTGCGGCGGCCATTGCCGCGCATAACGGTTTATAATTAAACGCGCCCGTGCCAGCGAAATACTGGCACGGGTTATGCTGTGTCTGTAAAAAACACCGACACAGTGACTTGACGATTTTTTTGGTGCCAGTTGAATATGTCCAAAGTCTACCTCTCTGATCTTGTTTTGCGTGACGGCCATCAGTCGTTGATTGCCACCCGCCTGCGCACAGAGCACATGCTACCGATTTGTGCCCGTCTGGATAACATCGGGTTCTGGTCGCTCGAAGCCTGGGGCGGCGCCACATTTGATGCCTGCGTGCGTTTTCTGAAAGAAGACCCGTGGGAAAGGCTCGCAAAGCTACGCAAGGCACTACCCAACACCCCCATTCAAATGCTGTTGCGCGGGCAAAACCTGCTGGGCTATCGCCATTATGCGGACGACGTTGTACGCGCGTTTGTCAAAAAATCTGCCGACAACGGCGTGGACGTATTCCGCATTTTCGATGCCATGAATGACTTGCGCAATATGCAGGTATCCGTCGCTGCAGTGTTACAGGCCGGCAAACACGCACAAGGGGCTATTTCTTATACCACCAGCCCGGTGCACGACATTCCCCACTTTGTTACGCTGGCCAAAAGCCTGGCCGATTTCGGTTGCCAAAGCATCGCCATCAAAGACATGGCCGGTCTGCTGACACCGGCGGTTGCCACGGAACTGGTAAGCGCCATTCGGCAAGCCACCGGTTTGCCCGTCCACACGCACAGTCACGCCACGTCCGGTTTGGCCAGCATGACGCTGCTCAAAGCCGTGGAAGCCGGCGCATCCATGATTGATACGTGCATTTCCGCATTCTCGGAAGGTGCCAGCCATCCCACCACCGAAAGCATGGTGGCTGCGTTGGCCGGCACGCCGTATGACACCGGCATCAAATTGGCAGACTTGGAAGAAATTGCGGCTTATTTCCGCGAAATCCGCAAACTGTATTGGCAATACGAAAGCAGCTTTACCGGGGTTGACCCGCGCGTCCTGATCAGTCAGGTGCCGGGCGGCATGATCTCTAATCTGTCCAATCAACTGAAAGAACAACGTGCGCTTGATCGCATGGATGAAGTGCTGGCAGAAATCCCGCGTGTGCGGGCTGATTTGGGTTACCCCCCCCTCGTCACCCCTACCTCTCAAATTGTCGGCACCCAGGCGGTATTGAATGTCCTGAGCGGCGGGCGCTACAAAACCATTACCAACGAGGTCAAGCTGTATTTCCAAGGGCGCTACGGACAAACACCGGCACCGGTCAACAGCGAAATCCGCAGTATGGCCATTGGCACACAAGACGTGATTCATTGCCGGCCAGCCGATTTGATCGCTGATGAAATGGACAAACTGCGCAACGAAATCGAAGGCATCGCCCAATGCGAGGAAGATGTGCTGACCTACGCCATGTTCCCTGATTTGGCACGCACATTCCTGCAAGAGCGCAACGCTGACACACTCACGCCGGAAGTGCTGCTGCCGATCAGCGCCAAAGACGCGGGCAATCAAACCCCTCGGTTTGCTGCCGATGAATTCCGCATCACCCTGCATGGCGAAAGCTATCACATTCGCTTGACCGGCACCGGTCGTGTATCGCAATCGGAACGCCCGTACTACGTCACTGTAGATGGGGTATCCGAAGAAGTATTTGTCGAAGCCTTGAATGAAGTGGAAGTCAATGATGCCGGTTCTGGCGACAGCAGCCGGCGCACCACTGCCGCCAAATCAACCACTGGCTCACGCCCACGCCCATCGCATGCCGGCCATGTCACCACGGCCATGCCGGGTAATATCGTCGATGTATTGGTCAGCACGGGACAACAAGTCAAGGCGGGCGATCCGGTACTGGTGATTGAAGCCATGAAAATGGAAAACGAAATTCAAGCCACCATTGCCGGCACCATCATCAACCTGTTTGTCATCAAAGGCGATACGGTAACGCCCGACCAGGCCTTACTGGAAATCCAGCCCGAATAAGTATGGCATTGCCCCTTGTTTTAGCCTCCACCTCGACGTACCGGCAAGCCTTGCTGACACGCCTCGGGGTGGCTTTTACAACCGATTCCCCACAGGTAGATGAAAGCCGCCTGGCTAGCGAATCGCCTCGCGAAACGGCATGGCGATTGTCCGCTCTGAAGGCCCAAGCGGTTGCCGCCCGTCATCCCGCCGCATTGATCATCGGCTCGGATCAAGTGGCCAGTTTGGCTGGCAGTCCGCTGGGCAAACCCGGCTCACATCACGCCGCTGTAGAACAATTACAAGCCATGCGCGGGCATGAGGTGATTTTTCATACCGGCATCAGCCTGCTGAACAGCGCAACCGGGCATATTGAAACCACTGAAATTCCGACCACCGTTCGTATCCGCAATCTGACAGACCAACAGATTACCGCCTATCTACACAAAGAACAGCCTTACGATTGCGCAGGCAGCGCCAAATCAGAAGCACTGGGAATTGCCATCATGGACAGCCTGAGCGGCGATGACCCAACCGCGCTGATCGGCTTGCCGCTGATCACCTTGACGCAAATGCTGTATCGGCAAGGGTTGGATGTACTGATGGCGGTGTGAGTATTCGGGTGGATGGTTGTGCAGTAGCGCTTGTCACCACCCGCCGCCAAAAACCCGCTGCACAAATTACTCGGAAAGCATGCCGTCTTCAATACGCAGCAAGCGCTGCATGGAATGCCCCAATTGCGGGTCATGGGTGACCACCAAAAAACTGGTACCCATTTGCCGGCTCAATTCATGCATTAATACATGCACCTCTTGCGCCGTGTGGCGGTCAAGATTACCGGTGGGCTCATCGG
>DDOT01000097.1:23100-24850 GCA_002341815.1 Thiobacillus sp. UBA2487
CCGGTTGCGTTACCAACGCCCGCGCGATTGCCGCACGTTGGCGCTCACCGCCCGACAATTCGCCCGGCACGTGCTGCAAACGGTGTCCCAGTCCCACTTTCTTCAACATGTCTCCCGCTGCCTTGCGGGCCGGGGCGGATGGCATGCCACGGATAAACAACGGCATGGCCACATTGTCCAGCGCGGTAAATTCAGCCAACAAATGATGAAATTGATAGACAAAGCCCAAAGATCGATTACGCAGTTCACCACGACGCGCTTCATTCATGCGCGCAAGGTTCTCACCCAACAGCTCAACGCTACCCGCGCTGACCACATCCAAACCGCCCAATACATGCAGCAATGTGGATTTGCCGGAGCCCGATGCGCCCATGATCGCCACCATTTCACCTCGCCGGATGGTCAAATTCACCCCGCGCAGCACATCCACCGCCAAATCACCCTGTCGATACGACTTACTGACATCACGGCAGGTCAAAACCTCGTCATTCATAGCGCAAAGCCTCCGCTGGCTGGGTTTGAGCCGCGCGCCAGCTTGGATAAAGGGTTGCCAGCCACGACAACACCAACGACACCCCGGCGATCACCCAAACATCGGCCATATCCAGCTTTGATGGCAACTCACTGATTTGATAAACGTCGGACGACAAAAAGTGGACACCAAACAGGTGTTCGATCGCTGGAACCAGCGTGCTGATATTTAAAGCCAGGGCAACCCCCAATACCACGCCCAACCCGGTCCCCACCACACCGATCACCACCCCCTGCAGCATGAAAATGCGCATAATGCTGGCGGGCGAAGCCCCCAAGGTACGCAAAATAGCGATATCCGCTTGTTTATCGGTCACCACCATCACCAAGGTGGATACGATGTTGAAGGCCGCTACCGCGACAATCAGCGACAAAATAATAAACATAACGTGCTTTTCCATTTGAACGGCACGGAAAAAATTGCTGTGTGACTGCGTCCAATCACGAATGTAATATTGCCCGCGCAAACGCAAGGACAAGTCACGCGCAATTTGCGGTGCGCGATAGAAGTCATCCACCTTCAAGCGCAAACCGGACACCGTATTGCCCGAATGAAACAGTTTTTGAGCATCACCCAGCGACATAAATACCTGTCCCGCATCGTATTCGTACATGCCGATGTGAAAAATTCCTACCACGCGCAACTGCTTTAAACGGGGAATCATTCCCGCCGGTGTGATCTGGCCTTCTGGCGTAATCAGGGTAATTTTATCGCCAATCTGTGCACCCAATGCATGCGCCAGTTCGTCACCAACCACCACACCCCAACGACCATCCTGCAAATCGCCAAACCGACCGGCTTTCATGTGTTGGCCAATATCGGCAACCTTGTCTTCCAGGCCGGGAACCACACCCCGCACGCTTACCCCTTCCACCGATTGATCGAAGGCCATCAACCCCTGCCCGCTGACATACGGCGCGCTGGCCAGCACATGCTTGTCTTGTGCCACTGCTGCAGCCAAACGGGGCCAGTCCGCCAAGGTCAAATCAAATCCGGTGATTTCAACATGAGAGGCCACACCTAAAATCCGGTTGCGCAATTCATCCTGAAAACCATTCATTACAGACAATACCGTAATCAGGGCCATCACCCCAAGCGTAATGCCGAGCATGGAAATCAGCGAAATAAAAGAGATGAAGTTATTGCGACGTTTGGCGCGGGTATAACGCAGCCCAATAAAAAATTCAAACCATTGCATTTAACCCGAACCTTTCATGA
>DDOT01000097.1:24958-32090 GCA_002341815.1 Thiobacillus sp. UBA2487
GGCGCGCGTTAATTTATGAAACGATCGGGTTAATTACCCGAACGCCAAATCGACAATATAACCCACAAACTGTTCAAGAATGCCAATACAAAGCCAATAAATCCCATAAATCTCCAACCGTCCACCGTCATCACAATGGAGGAACCGATCACCAACGATGCCGTGAGGATTCCCATGGTAATCCGGTTGCTGGCACGATCCAGTTGCTGACCGAAGGTATCCAGCCGTTTGAGGTCAAGGTCAATTCGTAACCGTCCGCGCCGAACCTCACGCATCAGGCGCGCAAAATCGCGTGGCAAACCGGCCACCACGTCCATCGCCTCACGAATGCTTTTTTGACCGCGTTTCAGCAAGGCTTCCGGCGTAAAGCGCGCCAGCATGACCTCCGCGACAAACGGGTTTAATTGATCCGACAAACGAAAGTCCGGGTCTAACTGCTGCCCCAAGCCCTCCAACGTAATCAATGCCTTGAACAACAAGGTTAAATCAGCCGGCAACACCAGACCATTGTCGCGGATCAACGCGGCAATATCATTCAACAGCACCTCGATGCGCACATCTTTCAATTGCAGGTTATCGTAAGTAGCCAACAAATCAGCGACATCATGCGCCAACCGCGATTCGTTAATATCAACATCACCGGTCCATTCCAGCAATACCTGTAACAGGGCATCTTCATTACTGTGCACCAAAGCATCGAGCAAACTCACCAACTGCTGGCGACGCATTTCAGTCAAATGCCCAACCATCCCGAAATCGATCAACCCAATCCGGTTATCCGGCAAATAAATGACATTGCCCGGATGTGGATCCGCATGAAAATAGCCATGAATCAAGATCATGCGCAACATGATGTCTGCGCCGCGCTGCGCCAGTAACGTGGTGTCGAAACCCGCCGCTCGCACCGCATCCAGTTGTGTGGCGGATATCCCCACCAACTCTTCCTGCACATTGATGGCCGGACTGCAATACTCCCAATACACCTGCGGAATTTTCACGGTCGTCATTTCGGCATATTGCACACGGAAACGTTCGATGTGATGGGCTTCTACCATTAAATCCAGCTCACGACGCAAGGCACGCCGAAAATAGCCAATCATCACGACTGGTTGATAGCGCCGTGCATCGGGATATTCGTGTTCCAACAACCGGGCCATGTGTTGCAAAATACGCAGGTCAGCGTCAATTTTGCGTTCAAGTCCAGGCCGGCGCAATTTAACAATCACCGCCGTGCCATCGTGCAAGCGGGCTTTGTGCACTTGGGCGATCGATGCTGCGGCAAAAGGCACACGGTCGAACGCAGCAAACACCTCGTCAATCGGTTTACCAAAGTGTTCCACCACATCGGCCTCAACCAATTCAAATGCCACTGGCGGCACATGTGACTGCAATTTCTCCAGTTCGGCAATCCATGCCGGCGGCATCAGGTCGACACGGGTGGCCAGCAATTGGCCCAGCTTGATAAATGTCGGCCCCAACGCTTCCAACGCAAGACGAAACCGCACCGGCGCATCGAGCGCATCCACCTCATCTGATGCCACGGTGTTCCAGCGCAACATCCGACCGGCGCGTTCCAGCATGGAACCCATCCCCAATACGCGCACAAAATCACCCCAGCCATAGCGAATCATCACGCTGGCAATTTCATGCAGTCGCGGCAAATCACGCACGACACTGAAGGTTTCCCACAACATATCGCCCAAACCCTCAACACTGGATAAGACGCCATTCTACCGGATTCGCTTCTCACGGCATAATCGACACAACAACAGCCTCACTGCTCAAGACAACACCCGACACCGCTTTCAAGCCTGCCCGAAGGCTGGGCCAAGCGCCACACCAAACGGCACCAGAATAACCCTTTGACTTATGGCAGAATTCAGTTTACATTAGACTGCGTTGCCACTGGATAGCCACTTTATGATCAGGCCGTTCTCTCATTTTATCATTGCATTGTGCCTGCTTTTTCAAGGCGTTGCGGCCTGTGCGGATGACACCACTCCGCCAGCCGGCACCACCGCATCAACAACAACCAACGTATCAACCGCCCCTACCCGCGCCGAGTTAACGTTATTCGCATTGGGATTAATCGGTTCCGTGTATCGTCCAGGCGGCGATACGCCACAACGCGGCATGGATTGCAGCGGCTTCGTGCGCTATGTGTACCAGCAAGTGGCCGGGCTTAAACTGCCACACAATGCTGCTGCTATGAGCAAGGTCAGTGATGTTATCAACAAAGCCGATCTCAAACCCGGTGATCTGGTGTTTTTCAACACGGTAAAAAAAGCCATTTCTCACGTTGGCATTTATCTGGGCAACAATCAATTCATTCACGCATCCAGCTCCACTTCCGGCGCGGTGATGGTATCCAATCTAAACGATTCGTACTGGCAAAAACATTTTGATGGCGCACGTCGTCTGTTGCATGGGCTGAATAACAACAACGCACCCACCACAGAAAATGCCGGCGTCAATCTGAGTGAGTCCACGTCAAATGATGACCCGATTGCCAATCTGATCCACCAAACCACCCGTCATTGAACTGAATAACCTCAAAAATTGCCGTTCCGTAACGATTTGTTACAGCTGTCCGGTAACGGACAGCAGCAGACTGTTATAATCGCGCTGTTACGATTGATAATTGCAAGTCATGTCCCTGTCTGACGAAATTCAACGCCGGCGTACATTCGCCATCATTTCCCACCCCGACGCCGGCAAAACCACGTTAACTGAAAAGTTGCTGTGGTACGGTGGCGCTATTCAGGTCGCTGGCGAGGTGCGCGCGCGCAAAGCCAGTCGACATGCCACGTCCGACTGGATGGAACTGGAAAAACAACGCGGCATTTCGGTCACGTCGTCGGTTATGCAGTTTCCCTATCGCAGCCACATTATCAATTTGCTGGACACCCCTGGACACGAAGATTTTTCGGAAGATACGTATCGCACGCTCACTGCGGTAGATTCGGCGGTCATGGTGATCGATTCGGTCAACGGGGTGGAAGCGCAAACCATCAAGTTGTTGCATGTCTGTCGCATGCGGGATACGCCCATCATCACCTTCATCAACAAACTTGACCGCGAAGGTCGATCGCCGGTCGAATTGCTGGATGAAATTGAATCGGTACTTGGCATGCAGTGCGCTCCCATGACGTGGCCGATAGGTATGGGGAAACGCTTTCGCGGCATTTACCACTTATACGATGACGCCGTGATGGTATTTGATCCGCAAGCCGAAAAAGGCACCGCCGGTATTATCAACGGGTTGGACAATCCACAACTGGATAGCTTGCTCGGTGAGCAAGCCGATGAATTGCGACTGGAAATCGAACTGATTCGCGGCGCTTCCCACCAATTTTCTGCGGCAGATTATTTGGCCGGCAAACAGACGCCGGTGTTGTTCGGCTCGGCCGTCAATAATTTTGGCGTTCAAATGATGCTGGACGCCTTGGTCGAACTGTCACCCGGACCGGGCATGCGTCAAACAGAAAGCCGGATTGTTGAGCCGGAAGAAGAAAAATTCAGCGGTTTTGTGTTTAAAATCCAGGCCAACATGGACCCTAAACACCGTGACCGCATTGCATTTTTGCGGGTATGCTCCGGCAGGTTTGACCGGGGGATGAAAATTCGCCAAGTCTCTACCGGCAAAACCCTGGCTGTCAACAACGCCATCACGTTCATGGCACAAGATCGCAACACTACCGATGAAGCATTTGCGGGTGACATTATCGGTATTCCCAACCACGGAACCATCCGGCTGGGCGATACGTTTACCGAAAACGAAACCCTCAAATTCACCGGCATTCCGTCATTTGCACCCGAGTTCTTTCGCAAAGCCCGTATTAAGAATCCATTGAAAATAAAACAACTGCAAAAAGGTCTTCAGCAATTGGCTGAAGAAGGTGCTACCCAACTGTTTCGCCCGATCATGACCAACGACCTGATTCTCGGCGCGGTAGGCACCCTGCAGTTTGAAGTGGTTGCCCATCGACTGGAACACGAATACGGCGTAGAGGTCATTTTCGACAACTGCGAATATGCCACCGCCCGTTGGCTTAAAGGGCCGGACAGCGCACTCAAACAAATCGCCGACAAACATGGCTTTAATGTCGCCATCGATGGCAGCGGATTGCAGGTTTATCTGGCCCCCAACCGGGTAAACCTTGAAATGACCCGTGAGCGGTTTCCTGATCTGCAATTCCTGGAAACCCGCGAAATTTTGTGACGCATGAGCTGGCTCAAGCCTACCCGCCCACTCGCCCCGTTTCCGGAAGACTACCCGGAACTGCGGGCCATATTGCCCAAACCGGCCGGTGATATCGAACTCCGCATCAGCAACACCTTTTTTATTACCATTCTGCTGTCATTATTGCTGCACCTGTTGGTGCTGCTTTGGGCCCACATTGACATCAAACCCGTAAAACCCATGGCCAACCCGGGCGTTCAATCGCCTCTGGACGTCAGCATCAACCCCGGCGTGCCATTGGTCAACCCGACCCCACAGCACACCAGCACCCCACCGATTCCACAACCGGTCGAGCCCACCCCGCGCAAAACCGTGCAGCGCGCCCCCCATCCAACCACACACCCGGTTATGACCACGCGACAAGCATCTCCGGTGCACATGCCGCCACCTGCCCCACCGGTACCCCCACAAGCCACCGACATGGCCAGCTATGTCAAAATGATGCGTGAACGCAATCACACCAACCAGCTCGACGAACCGACCGGTGGACAACCGGAAGGTCAAACCACCGATGCAAAATCCGATGCCATTCAGCGCAATCTGAACTCGATGGGCGGCGGTGGTATATTCCAGATTACCCGATTGGATTCGGACAGCGCCGCCTTTATCTTCCGCGGCTGGGGCGGCGCAACATGGTCCAGCCCGCTCAATCAACGGTATTACGTGCATGCGGACGACAATACCGATATTCAACACGCCTTGGTACGCAAAATGATCGCCATCATCCGTGAAAAACACAACGGAAATTTTGAGTGGTATTCACAACGTCTGGGACCAACAATTACCAAATCGGCTCGTCCTGAAGACAACGCTGAACTAGAAAACTTCCTGATCAAAGAATTTTTCTACGACTATCCGCAGACCAATCCAAACGCACCGCATGCGCCCAATGCCGAGCCGCCCGATCATCACCGCCGGTTTTAAAAGATCGGGTTAACAACCAGCATTGCGCCACCCAACCATTGGCATCAATTCAACAGATCTTGCTGTAAATTGATCCAGATCAAGGTTGATATCGCCCCATCGTTTGTACCATGACAGCATCGAAACACTTGGAGTGATGTCATGCACAAACGAAACCGGTGGTTCATTACCTCAGGCTTGCTGTATGGTTTATTGGGCGGCGTGGTCGCATTAAGCATTTTAATCTCCCCCGGATCCATTCCCGGCGATGCGCCACGCATTCATGGACACATCATGCTATTGGGCTTTATTCTCATGATGATTTATGGCATCGCCTTGCATGTGTTGCCCAGATTTTCCGGTAAGACCCTGTATTCAGAGCGCATGGCCACGTGGCAATTCTACATCGCCAATGCGGGATTACCCGTGATGATTGCCGGTTGGCTA
Organism: Thiobacillus sp. UBA2487; assembly: GCA_002341815.1. GTDB lineage: Bacteria > Pseudomonadota > Gammaproteobacteria > Burkholderiales > Sulfuriferulaceae > Sulfuriferula. Next base: position 30,552 of record DDOT01000097.1, read on the forward strand.
ACCCAGTTAAACCCCTTGGTTTTGTTTGGCGGTGCGTTATCGTTTATCGGCATGATGCTGTTTACCCTCAACATCATTCTCACCGTTCAACCCAAAGGGCCGTGGCAATAACCGTGACGCAGTCCCCCCCCCTTTCCGAGCGTGTAGTGATTGATTAGCGCTGCCTTAACCCGATCTTTTCATAAATTAGCGCGCGCATGTCATCACGCGAATTCACGAAAAGATCGGGTTAACGCAATGATATCGTTAAAAAACAGGAGAGCATCATGGCAGAGTTCAGAGGTTGCGAATTACCGGAAGATTTATACTATGATCTTGATTATGTTTGGGTACGGCCTGAAGAAAATGGCCTGTTCGTCATTGGATTGACCGATCCGGCGCAAACCATGGCCGGAAAAGTACAATATGTCTGGATCAAAGAACCGGGAACATGGCGGGCACACAAAAAACCGCTGGCGCGCATCGAATCCGGCAAATGGGCTGGCGGCATTCCCGCTCCGTTTCCCGGCACCATCATCGCTCGCAATGACGTGGTATTGGCCAACCCCAATCTGATCAACATTGATCCTTACCATGACGCATGGCTGGTGCAATTTCGTCCTGATAACCCTGAAAGCGCGTTAAAGGAACTATGGACGGGATCGTCCGCGCAAAAAGCACTGGAAGCATGGATCACCCGTTACGACGTGCAATGCATGCGCTGTCAAGATTAATCCGGGTGAACAGGTGCTCGGCGCGAAATTCGGCACTTTTTTCCTGATCAAGCGCTGATAAATGACGCCACAAGTCGTGTTGCAGATCAAAAAGGAAATAAGATGAAAGTAGAATTACTGGTTTCCGCATGGTGTAATTCTTGTCGGCAAGCCGAACAAGTTTGGCAGCAAGTCAGCACGGAAAAACAGTTTGATTACGCCGTGCTGGATGCCACTCAACCGGAAGGTCGAGCGCTTATCAGTCGACTGCGGCTCAAAACGGTACCCGCCTTGGTCATCGATGNNCGAGCTGCGCGGTTTGGGCGTACCGACTATCGCAGAAGCACGGGAATGGGTCAGTCAGGCCCCCGCCAGACGCACCGACCAAAAACAGAATACCGGTCTGTTGCTGTCCAACGACAACCGCTGGTTTGCCGTATTGGCCGTTATTTATCTGCTGTTTGCCGGGTTGGGATTGGCCTTGCAAGGTAGCTTGCTGTCTGACAGCACCACCCGTCCGGTGGCTTTGCATTTCATGACCATCGGTTTTTTCCTGATGCTGGTATATGGTCTCGGTGCACATATGTTGCCACGGTTTACCGGACAACCCATCCGTGTCGGACATTGGCCATGGCTGCAAATGGCTTTGGCCAACCTCGGTTTGTGGGGCTACGTTAGCGGGTTCTGGTTCGCTCAACCTACGTTGATTGTATTTGGAGGCACCCTTGTCTGGTTATCACTGGGGCTGTTTACCTGGCGGATATGGCCGGTTTTGTGGCCAAAAGACCAAGCACGCGGATAGCAATAGATCACCGGTTTTTAACCCGATCTTTGCATGAATTCGCGT